>JAYTVL010000562.1:0-11981 GCA_043744075.1 Pirellula sp.
CCATCCTTCGTGGTAGTAACGTAGTGAACTTCCACTAAGTCAAACGATGTTCCTTTGGCCATGGCCTCGAGCAGCTTGGGACTGGTCTTGTCAGCGTTCTTCGATACGGAAATGTCGTGGAACTCGGTCGTGCCAGCCACGCGTTGCGAGCCAGTCTTGCCATTACCCGGCTTGTGACCCGAAACGGAGAACGACAGAATCTCGGTCCACTTTTCGTGCTTGTTCTCGATGACTTCGCCGTCGATTCCGTCAAATTTGATGTAAATAGCCATGATTCTTTTCCCTGTTGAGGTAGTTTGGTTTCGCCCCGTGGATCCTCACTCTCCATCAGAGCTGCGTAAACTGAAGTTGTTTACTGCACACTACCGTTCTCGTACAAGAAGCAATCCGGTTGCTCGAATTCCTGAAAAATACTTTTAGGGATCTTGGAAGAGTGAACGGCACTCCGTCCTTTGCCCACAGCCCTTTGCCCACAGCCCGTTGTCCACAGCCCGTTGTCCAAGGCACGGAGTGCGGTGCTACACTTGCCTCAGTACCGGCGGCCTAGCATGTTCGCATTTGCCAAGGTATCTCGAGAAGATATCAGCTTTGCCATTGATCAGCAAGTCTTTCGTCAAGCGATCCCTAATCAAACTTGTCATCTCATCCAACGCATCAATCGCCAGAAAGTCTGTCAAATGGAATTGGGCCCAATCGATCCCGTTTGAAATCACGGAACGAAAACTGCCGCCCGGCGAGAAAGTGTTTCGAGTAATTTCGGATAGTTTCCTAGCCTCGTTGAATAATGCCGACAATAAGGCCTATGTTTCCGGATTTTGCCCTCGAATACGGACCTATTGCCGTTCCGGCTCCCTGGAGACAGGGGATGGAATCAACCGCATTGAATAGCGCCGTATCAAACTGCTTGTTTCTTACAATGGAGCGTGGGGACCCGATCGCGTTCGTTTGTCGATTGTTCACATTGATGACCCCAAGAACCGCCATCGCAGCGGATTCTACCTGCACGATTCCCATAAGGGATTTTCGCATGGCTGCTGTTGTTCAGTCTAGACGATATGATTGAACGTGACTCAGGGAACGTGTGCTCAAGTAGGGAAAAGTAGAATGATGCACGAATTACCAGCGGATGTGGAAGCGGCGATTGACGCGAAAGTGGCGTCTGGAAACTATCCAGACCAAATCACCGAATTACGAGAGGCATTGGCGAGCTTGGATGAATTTGACGAAGACGTTGCCGCGCTTCAGCTAGCGATTATTCATTGGCAGTCCGGCGATAAAGGCTTGCCTCTCAAAGAGGCATTCGATCAAGTTCGTCGCGAGATCGCGAACACGTAAGTTTGCAATACGTTTATCCGCTTCGCCTTGCATGAGTGGCCCGATAATGTCTGATGTCACCCAAATCGTATTGCAGATTGAATCTGGCGATCGGTCCTCAGCCGATCGGTTATTTCTGCTGGTTTATGACGAGCTTCGCGCGCTGGCCGCTGCTAAGCTGGCTTTGGAAAAGCCAGATCAGACGCTCGACGCAACCGCCTTGGTGCACGAAGTTTATCTGCGGTTAGCCGGGAAGCAGATTTTCGCGGATCAACGACACTTCTTTCGCGTTGCAGCGGAGGCTATGCGACGCATCCTGATCGATCGGGCGAGACACAAGTTGCGATTGAAGCATGGTGGCAAGCGAGACCGGGTTCCTCTATCTGGCGTAGACATGGCGGTTTGGAGCAAACGCAGGCGCTCTACATGTCCCCCGAGCAAGCACAGCTCAACAACATCGATGGCCTGACAAGCCGCGCGACTGGGCAGCGAAAGACTCGTAGAATGACATCACTTTTCATAATCAACTCTATTTGTGTCTCAAGCACAGAAGCTGATCGAGCACAATCTTCAACAGGATCCAAGTCGGGTCGGATGTTATGCGCCTATTGGATAGTAACGCTACTCAACGAACCTGCTGCGGCTGCAGCCGCAGCCGAATTGATTGTCTCTGCCAAAACTTTGGACGTCTCATCGCTTTACAACTCAGCCTGCGTTTTTGCCGAATGTGCCGCAGCATCTAAGGATGACGATACGCAGCAAAACAAGTACGCTGACCGAGCAATGGCGATGTTGAAACAGGCTGTGACAGCAGGCTGGAAGGACGCCGCTCACATCCGAAAGGACACCGACCTCGACCCATTGCGCCAACGCGAAGATTTCAATAAGCTCTTGGCAGAGATGGAGGCTTCGGAACCTAAAGCCACTGAGGCTGCGACACAGGAAAACTCAGCCGCCAAGCCGGGCTCGCAGCCATCACCAAAACAGCCGCAATAGGCCTGCAAACAATCAGCGTAGGCAATCGTTTTTCGCCCGAACCCGCGGAAAAAGGACACTTCTCGCCGAACGTGGATT
The DNA here is from genome assembly GCA_043744075.1 of Pirellula sp. Classification (GTDB taxonomy): domain Bacteria; phylum Planctomycetota; class Planctomycetia; order Pirellulales; family Pirellulaceae; genus JBKCUI01. Next base: position 2,389 of record JAYTVL010000562.1, read on the forward strand.
GAACGCATCGACTCGTTTCAGAAAGTATGACAAAACACTGAACCGGAGGCTTGCAACTCTGAGCTCCACCCCTCACCCCCCGACCCCCTCTCCCTTAAAAAGGGGAGAGGGGGAGAAATCGCAATGGTATCGCGCAAATCCATTGAAATTTCGACTCTAGTATGCTCAAAAGATGTGGGTAAAGATGGGCCATTAGCCGGTGGTGATCAGCGAGAAGTGTCGAAAAAAGGCTCTTCCGTGTGATCCGTTTGTACCGTGGTTCTAATTTGGCTGACTATTGGCTGATTTGCCAATAGCGTGAACTTGTACGTTACTTCTTCCCTTGAAAATCCCCGGCGGTAACGATGACTAGCTTCTTCTGATTAAGCAGTTTTTTAACGACGGCATCAACTGCCGCTTTTGTCAGCCCTTTCACGTTGCGCTGACGGCGCGAGAGGAATGACTCGTCGCGATCTGCCTCTTGATACTGGTGCAAAGTCGACATGAGTTGCGAATCGTTGCTCAGCGTTTCCTCAAGTTGTTTCAAATAGCTGGTTCTGGCCGATTCTAACTCGGCTTCTTTGACTCCATTTTTCATAAAGTCATCGAACACTTCGTCAATCGTGCTTACCAGTTTGTCTCGATTGATTGGATTGGTTATGGCGAATGTCATGAACACAGCAGATCGATCGAGCGATTTTGCAATGAAATGGCTTCCTACACCATACGACAGTCCCTCTTGTTCGCGGACACGTTCGCCAAGGCGGCTTGACAGCGATCCGCCACCCAATATGTCGTTCGCAATGTAGATCGCCTCCCAGTCTGGATCGTCAGAGCGAATCTCAAGATTCGTTGCTGCCATCAAGACTGCATTCTCTTTGTCGGGTGTCTCGATCGAAATCGTCTCCGGATCGACTTTTAGAAAAGGCTTTGCGATTCGCGTGTAAGGTTCAGCTGATTTCCAATCGCTAGCCATCGAATTGAATTGTTTTATCGCTGGTTCCTTGTCGAATGCACCGACTACGGTGATTTCGCCAAACGTACCCGAAATGAAACGTTTAACCAGCTCACGCACATCGCTGACTTGCACTGCCTCAAGTCGCTCGAGGCTCTCGTCGGTGGTGGGCACGTAGTGAATGCTGGTGGTTGGAACCGGCGCAAGCTTTCGGGACAGGGCAACTTGAGCGAGATAGTTTGGATCAGTTCGGGCGGACTCAATTTCGGAACGTTTCTGCGTTTTGAGCAATTCAAATTCATCGTTTGGAAAGGTCGGGTGACGCAGTATCTCCGTCAAAAGACTGATTGTCTCTGCAAAGTTCTTCTTGCGACCAGTCACTTGAAACGTGATAGCGCCTGACTCGCCTGAAGCGGTGCATTCCGCTTTCAGTTCATCCAGTTTGTCTTTAAGTGCCGCTTCGTTGAACTTCTCAGTACCTAGCAGCCAAGCATCGCCAAGCAGTTTAATTGCTTGTAGGTTCTTGGGCGTGTTAAGCGTTGCTTCACTGCCAAATCGCAAAGTCAACTTTAAAAAGAACCGATCCCCCCGAACTTGTTTTGGCAATAATGCATACTTTAGACCGGATTCCAGTTTGCCTCGAAAAGTTCGAGCGGCGATGTTTTCCGGTGTTGGCGCGAACTGTTCTCCCTTGGACACCAACTCGCGACCGGTATAGCCCGAGACCAAGCTGTCTATTTTGGGACGTTGTGCAATCGTCGAGCGGTCGGGTGCGGGCGTTGGAACGAATATCCCTGTGGTTCGATTGCTATCCTTTAAATAAAGTTCAGCAACTCGCTTCACATCCTCGGGTTTCACGGATTCAATTCGATCGCGATTAAGGAAAAATAATCGCCAATCGCCATAAGCTATCCAATTGCTAAGTTGGTTGGAAAGGGTTCCGGTGTTAGTCAGGGCTTTTTCCGTTTCGTTAGTTAACTCGCGAATCGCTCTGTTGACCTCTTCCTCAGTAACTCCGTCCTTCACGATGCTCTGAAGTATTTTACTTAATGATTCACGCACAGTGTCTACTTGGATGTCGCGATTGATTTGGATCAAGCAGCCAAACATACCTGGGTCGTATCCGGCTTGATGCATGGACGTAACCGCGGAGGCTTGTCTGGTTTTGACGAGACTTTGGTAGAGACGTCCGCTTGGCTCGGTACCTAAGATATGTTCGAGAACGGTCAAGGCAGCTGAATCGGCATGTGCCATGGCTGGAACGTGGTAGGCAACGCCGATCAATGCTACTTCGCCGACTCGATTGAGATACACGATCCTTTCGCCATCTTGTGTTGGCTCGACGGTGTAAGTTGGCTCAAGGGGCGAGCCTGCTTTTTCTAGCGAGCCGAAGTGCGCAACGGCTGCGGCAATCGCTTTTTCTGGATCAAATTTTCCGGCCACGATGAGTACGACGTTGTCAGGTCGGTAATATTTTTTGTAGAACGCTCGCAGACGATTGACCGGGACACGTTCGATATCGGCGCGATTGCCGATGACACTCTTTCCGTAGTTATGCCATTCGTAGGCGTTGGCCATAATGCGCTGCATGAGAATACTGTTGGGCGAATCTTCACCTGCTTCGAACTCATTGCGAACAACCGTCATTTCCGAAAAAAGGTCTTCGCCACGTATGAAGCAGTTGGTCAATCGGTCTGCCTCCATGGCAATGGTCCAATTGAGGTTTTCGTCCGAGGCGGGAAGTGTTTCGTAATAATTGGTTCGGTCGTAATCAGTCGTTCCATTCATATCGAGAACACCGCGCTGCTTGAGTTCCTTGTCGATATCGCTGTGGCTTGGAGTCCCTTTGAACAGCATGTGTTCGAGCAAGTGGGCCATTCCGGCTTCGCCATAACCCTCGTGGCGGGACCCGACTAGAACCGTCATGTTGACGGTGACGCTATTGGACGAATCATCTGGAACAAGCAGGACCCGACAGTTATTTGCTAGCAGATACTCGGAGACCCCCTCGACCTCCGCGGTCTTTTTGAACGGAGGCTCAGACAACTGCGACAAAACGTATTTGGGTACAGCAAGAGCAATCAATGCAAATGATAGAAGTGTAGTTCGGAACATAGAGCGAATTCGAGAATCCCGGATAGAGCGAAAAAATAGGTTTGCCACTGGCTTCGATCATTAGTTGGGCTTAACAGGACTCTAACGCGTTCCGGCTGATTAGCCGAAGGGCCCACGGTTTGCGGCCCATGTTGTGAACGACGACTTGCCACTCAGTAGCATATTAGCATGCTCATTGCTTTAAGCCGAGTTCAAACGCTACGTCCTCGTGAAATTGAATGTCCTGAACCGAGATTGGAAATGCTGCCGACGCCAACTTGTTTTCTCAGGTCCCCCCCGCTAAGCTGCTCGTGGGGCAGCCGACGTCCCATACCGATTATTTACGCAACCTTTACCAGTTCATACGCAAAAATGGAGTTTTCATCCATGGATGTCGATGTCGCGATTCAAACTCGCCGATCGGTTAGGGGATTCACGAGCCAACCGGTCACTTCGGAAACGATGCAACACGTGTTTGAGCTTGCTCAGCGGTCGCCATCGAACTGCAACATCCAAGCTTGGCGAATATTCGTTGCGTCGGGGGCGGCGCGAGATCGGCTTCGTACCGCGATGATTGAACAGGCAATGCTTGGTACGCCTCCAAACTCGGATTTCGACTATCCCGACCGCTTTGATGAGCCATTCCGGAAACATCAAATCGCATGTGCCGTTAGCTTATTCAACGAGATGGGTATTGGTCGGGATGACAAGTCTGGTAGAAACCGCGCGTTGCTTCGCAATTTCGAACTATTCGATGCCCCTCATGTTGCATTCCTCGGAATGAACAAACAGTTCAAAGAACCGGTGGCGCTCGATGTAGGCATTTATCTCCAGACGCTCATGTTGGCTATGACGGCTCATGGAATCGCTTGTTGCCCGCAAGGGAGTATGCGAAGCTATCCCGATATCGTTCGGCGCGAGTTTGGGATTTCGCCGGATATCGGAATCCTCGTTGGCCTTTCCTTTGGCTACGAAGACTCGACTGTTCCGGCTAACCGGACTCGCATCGAGCGTTCGCCCCTCGGCGAAAATGTCGTTTTCAAAAATGATTGATGAGGAATCGGTTCCATGTCTAATTTACGCGGAAAAACCATCTTCATTACCGGTGCAAGTCGCGGTATTGGGAAGGCAATTGGATTGCGTGCTGCCAGGGATGGAGCGAATATCGTGGTGGCTGCCAAGACAGCAGAGCCGCATCCGAAACTCGACGGAACGGTGTACACAGCAGTCAAAGAAATGCAATCGGTCGGCGGCCAAGGTCTGGCTTGTATCACAGACATTCGCATCGAAGAACAAATTCAGGCTGCAGTAGACAAAGCAGTGGAGACTTTTGGCGGCATCGACATCCTGATCAACAACGCGAGCGCCATCGATTTGTCAGGCACGATGGATGTCACCATGAAACGTTATGACCTGATGCACAACATCAATACGCGTGGCACCTTTCTGGTTTCCAAACTCTGTCTTCCACATCTGATCAAGGCAGACAATCCGCATATTCTCAACATCTCGCCTCCTTTGGACATGTCACCCAAATGGTTCTCGCATCACGTGGCATACACCATGGCTAAGTTCGGAATGAGCATGTGCGTTTTGGGAATGGCCGAAGAGTTTCGTGAATACGGCGTCGCAGTCAATGCGCTTTGGCCACGTACTACCATTGCTACGGCTGCGATCAAAAACCTGCTTGGTGGCGAACAGTTGATGCAACGCAGTCGAAAGCCTGAGATTATGGCCGATGCAGCTCATGCAATTCTTACTCGTCAGTGTCGCGAGTGCACCGGCAACTTCTTCGTCGATGATGAAGTATTGCGATCGATTGGGATTACTTGCCTGGATGAATACTCGGTTGTACCGGGCGTTCTATTACAGCCGGATTTCTTTGTAACTGAATGTACAGTAGAATGATTTTTTTGCAGGGAGGCTCTGGCCTTGGAGGTCGTACCGCTTTAAGTTGTTGGTAAGAAACGCCGGCGCTCAGCTTGCGAGTAGCCTAGAAGCATAACAATCCGGCAGGCCAAGCCTGCGGCTGTGCGACAAATAGCAGATTCGATATTTCTTTCTGATTTCTTTCGAGTCTTTTTTATTCCGAACAAAAATAGACTTAAACAATATCACGAGCCCATCCGTTCGGGGCTTTTCCCCGACGGTTGCGTTTTCGCGTATTACAATCAATTGGGCGTCCAAACCCCGTTCCCCTCGGCTTTGCCCGCCTCCGGCGGACATGGCGGGCATAGCCGAGGGGAACGGGTCGATTCGCGAGTGCCAGCCGTTAGTATAGTACGCCAAAACAAGGTTGGTGGGGGACAAGCCCCCGACCAACCTGATAATCCAGATCGCAGAACAAAGAGCCGATTGCAAGCTGTACGACCTCATACAGAAAATGGAAGCATGAGCCAAAGTCCTGAATTCAATGCAACCTCAGTCAGAGCCAAGGACATACGTCTTCGGTTGCTGGCCTTTATGGACGAGCACATTTATCCGAATGAGAGAATTTACACAGAACAGGGGATAACGGGTGATCGCTGGCAACCTCGACCGATTGTCGAGGAATTAAAAGCGAAAGCAAAGACAGCACAGCTTTGGAACTTGTTCTTGCCTGAAAGCGAACAAGGAGCCGGCCTAACCAATTTGGAATATGCCCCGCTTTGCGAGATTATGGGGCGTTGTGCGTGGTCCGCTGAAGTATTTAACTGTTCCGCTCCGGACACAGGCAATATGGAAGTGCTTGTTCGATATGGCACAGCCGAACAACAAGCTCGTTGGTTGAAGCCTCTGCTGGCTGGCGAGATTCGTTCGTGTTTTGCCATGACCGAGCGCGATGTCGCTTCGTCCGATGCAACCAACATCCAAGCGCGCATTGAACGAGATGGCGACTACTACGTGCTAAATGGTCTTAAATGGTGGACATCCGGCGCGGGAGACCCACGTTGCAAATTATGCATTTTCATGGGCAAGTCGAATCCGAACGCCGCACAACATCAACAGCAATCGATGGTCCTCGTCCCATTTGACGCGCCCGGCATCACCGTCAAAAAAATGTTGAATGTATATGGTTACGATGACGCTCCACATGGTCATGCGGAAGTGATGTTTGAAAATGTTCGAGTTTCGGTTGACAACATGTTGCTGGGTGAGGGGCGAGGCTTTGAGATTGCCCAAGGTCGACTCGGACCAGGCAGAATCCATCATTGCATGCGACTGATAGGGCTGGCCGAGCGAGCCCTTGAATCGATGTGCCGCCGGGTTCAAACACGAGTCGCCTTCGGTAAGCCGCTCGCGGAGCAAGGAACGATTCGAGCCGAAATCGCCGACTCGCGAAATGAAATTGATCAAGCGAGGTTGCTGACGATGCATGCGGCTCATTTGATGGATACGGTAGGTAACAAAGCGGCCCGACGCGAGATTGCGATGATCAAAGTCGTCGCCCCGAATATGGCGCTGCGTGTCATAGATCGGGCTGTTCAAGCACATGGCGCGGCTGGCGTTTGCGACGATCATTTCTTAGCGGCGGCTTGGGCTAGTTCACGGACGCTTCGCCTGGCCGATGGTCCCGATGAAGTCCACCGCGAAACCATTGCGAAACTCGAATTGCGTCGATTCGAAAAGCAGAACGGCTGACGGAATGCAGATCAAAGACAAAGTTGTTGTGGTTACCGGAGGCGGTAGCGGAATTGGTCGCGCGCTCTGTCGTCGCTTTGCCCATGAGGGAGCTTTAGGAGTTGTAGTTGCCGACAGGGACGGTGACTCTGCTCGTCAGATTGCCAACGAGATCAATGGTTTGGCAATCGCAATGGATGTCGCCATCGAATCGCAAATTCAGCAACTCGTTGAGCAAGCGACCAACGCCTTCGGCCCAATCGATCTGTTTTGTTCTAACGCCGGTATATCAATTGACGGCGGTACCGAAGTCCCTGACATAGATTGGCAGCGCATTTGGCAAACCAACTTCATGTCCCATGTGTATGCCGCCCGGGCGGTTTTACCGAGTATGCTCGCTCGCGGTCGCGGATACCTTCTACATACCGCCTCAGCCGCAGGTCTGTTGACGCAGATAGGATCGGCCCCCTATTCAGTGACCAAACATGCAGTCGTTAGCTTGGCCGAATGGCTATCCATTACACACTTCGCTTCCGGCATTCGAGTCTCATGCCTTTGTCCGCAAGGGGTTCATACACCGATGCTGAACGGAGTTCAAGGACCAATTGCAGACCACCTGCTGGCGACCGCTATATCTCCAGAAGCCGTCGCAGACGCCGTTATCGAAGGCTTGGCCGACGAGCGTTTTCTGATCTTACCGCACAAGGAAGTGACGAAATTCTTTCAACACAAAGCCAACGACTACGATCGGTGGTTGCGAGGCATGCGCCGACTTAGAGACGAGATGGGCAACTTAACATGTGCATGATGTCGCTTGTTCGGCATGGCCAAGCATCCTTTCTAGCCACTGATTATGACCAGCTCTCAACCCAAGGCGAGGAACAATCACGTTTGCTTGGTCGATACTGGGCCGTTCATGGCTATCGTTTTGATGCGGTCTATACCGGTCCTCGATTGCGACAACGGCAGACGGCCGAATTGATAGGGGAGTCAATTCGACACGCCGGAGGCATATGGCCTGATCCGGTCATGCTTCCGGAACTTGACGAATACGATCTGCAGGGCTTTGTAAAGCACATGGCTCCAGTCTTGGCGGCGAAAGACTCAGTCTTTGCAAATCTGCTTGAAATCGACCAGAAGATCACACTGCCGCGCGAACGACATCGCAGTTTTCAAGCGATGTTTGAGAAACTACTTGTTCACTGGCAGTCGGCAACCGAACCAATCGACAACGTTGAGACTTGGCCCGTGTTTCGACAAAGAGTCGAAAGTACAATCCGACAAATCCAAAGAAACGCATCGAAAAGCAGTCGGGTGGCCATTGTGACTTCGGGGGGCTTCATCGGCACTGCGGTTCAGTCGGTTCTTGCCGCCCCAGATAGGAGTGCTCTCGAATTGAACTGGCGGGTCCGCAATAGTTCACTGACTGAATTGGTCTTTACGCAAGATCGATTGACGCTTGATAGCTTTAATGCAGTTCCTCATCTACCCGATCCATCGCAGTGGACCTACCGTTAGCAGTAAACATTCGCCGAAGGTGTGAGCGGCAAGGCGCTAGCCGCCGGTTTTTCGCACGACACCGGCGGCTAGCGCCATGCCGCTCACATCGCCGCCACGCCTTCGGCGAATGTTTACCATTAATTGGCAGCTCATTCCGAAAAGCCAAAACGAGAACAGACTGAATATGCCTACAGATCTCAATGCGACCACACCCGTGCGGGCAGGAGAAGAATTGCCGCTCGAGCGACTCGAAGTGTACTTAAAGGAACATTTACCCGATTCAACCGGAACGCTATCGGTCGAACAGTTTTCGCAGGGCCATTCGAATCTAACTTATCTAGTTCGCATTGGAAAGCTAGAGCTCGTTTTGCGAAGGCCTCCATTTGGCAATCAAGTAAAATCGGCACACGACATGGGACGCGAATACAAAGTACTCTCCAAGTTGCATTCGGTATACAAGCCTGCGCCTCGACCTTACTTCTACTGTGACGACACCCGCATTCTAGGCGATTCATTCTACGTCATGGAACGCCGATATGGTCTTATTTTTCGAAAGCAACTTCCGCCAGGGATTGTCGTCGACCACGATACCGCAAAAGGTTTGTCCGAAGCCGTAGTCGATAATCTGGCCTTACTCCATTCGCTGGACTATCAAGAAGCTGGACTGAATGATCTCGGAAAACCTGACGGATACGCTCAGCGCCAAGTAATGGGATGGTCCAAACGCTATGAACAGGCCATGACGGATACGATACCAGGAATGGATCGTATCGCTTCGTGGTTGATCGAGAACATCCCGCAAGAGTCCTCTGCCTGCGTGATCCATAACGACTACAAGTATGACAACTTAGTGCTTAATCCAGGCGACCTCACAAACATCGTGGCAGTGCTGGATTGGGAAATGGCGACTATTGGCGACCCACTGATGGATCTTGGTACTATGCTGGGCTACTGGATAGAAGCAGACGATCCAGGGGAATTGCAATCGACTGCCGTTGGCCCGACAGCATTGCCCGGCAATCTAACGCGTCGCGAACTGATTGAGAGGTATCAGATGAAAAGCGGTCGCGAAGTAACCAATGCCGTGTTCTATTATTGCTTCGGCATTTTCAAAATCGCTGTAATTCTTCAACAGATTTATGCTCGCTTTGTTCGAGGGCACACACGCGACGCACGCTTTGCAAATCTCAACAAAATCGTCGTCATCATGTGTCAGCAAGCCGATGCGACCATTCAAAAAGGTGAATTGAAATAGTTCAACGAGTCCGTCCCCGCCATGTTTTCGTTCGCTGACGGCGAACGAAAACATGGCGGGGGGGATCAAATGTTGCAAGTGTAGACATTAAGCATAACAATCCAGCAGGCCAAGCCTGGACTGTGCGACAAATAGCAGTTTGCGAAAAATGCGTTGATGCGAGTTTTGTTCCTCTCTGCGATCTGGCCTTTCAGGTTGGTCGGGGGCTTG
>JAYTVL010000563.1:0-3451 GCA_043744075.1 Pirellula sp.
TCTCGATGGCCATCGAAATCCGCCTGCCCAAAATCAAGTTCTGCGGCTTGACTAGGTCGGAGGACGTACGTGCTGCCATCGAATGCGGGGCAAACGCCATTGGTTTAAATTTTTACAGAGCAAGCCCTCGGTACGTTTTGCCCGAAACTGCGAGGGATTTGAGTCTTGCTGCCGGCAGGCTTGCTTTGCGAGTCGGCGTTTTCGTCAACGCAGCGCCCACAGAGGTCGCTGCGGTTTTGGCCATTTGCCCGCTCGACTGCATCCAGTTACACGGTGATGAGACACCCGATTGGATCGACCATGCTTCGGTCATACCTTCCTTAAAGTCGATATTGTTTATCAAGGCCCTCGCTTGGCGGGGTATAGAGGAAGATCGAGGGAAGGTGTTGGCGTGGACGCAAAGAGAACATCCACGGTTGCTCGGACTGTTAATAGATGCTTATGACCCGGTTCAACGCGGAGGCACAGGCAAAAAGGCTCGTTGGGATTTGCTTTTTCCGCGTCCGAAAGAATTGCGGAATACGAAGATTTTGCTAGCTGGCGGTCTTACACCAGAGAATATTTCGCAAGCGATTTATACGGCAAAACCCGACGGGGTAGACGTCGCTTCGGGAATTGAGACCGCCCCAGGCATTAAAGATCATTCAAAAATGCGAGCAATTGCAGAAGTTGCCAGGCAAAAGATTAGCGAAATTTCGTAGGACAGGCTGCTAGCAGCCTGTTCTATGATGCCGATGGGCAGTTTGAGGAAACCTTGCTAAACTTACGGCCTGGAAAATGGGGCCCTGTCGCAAATGGAATGGCTGGTGTTCCCGTCGAGGTGCCGCACTTGGTCAATTGACCCCTTGCAACACTTAGCTTTTCGTACCTTTGAACAATTCGAATGGTTTGCCCATGAGTTTGGACCAATACAGTTTCTGCCCTTGCGGCAACGGGAAGAAGATCAAGTTCTGCAAGTGCAATGAGCATTTCCCAGAAATGCAGATTATCCATCGCATGATCGTCGGCGAACAGAATGTCGCGGCTTTAGATCGAATCAACGCCAACTTGAAAACGCTGCCCTCCGAGCCCTGGCTACTCGCAATGAAATCGGAGTTGCTTCTGCAATTAGGGGAACTGGAATCTCTTGAAGAGACCTCGGCCAAATTCATCCGACTCCAACCCGACAATCCACTGGCCAAACTCTATCGATCGTTGGTCGCAGTCGTTCGCGGCAATACGGAAGAGGGTGCAACCCTGATGTTGCAAGCAATTTCGGACGCTACCGAGACCTTACCTCCAATGACTGCAACGGTCGCAATGAATCTAATGGAGTCGATGGGACAGCGAGGCATGATCTTGCCTGCGTTGCTTCATTGCGAGATGCTGCTCGATATGGGTGGCGATATGGTTCGAGTCGCATCTGGTGCCTACGAGTCGCTAGTAACGCATCCCAACTCGAATACGCTATCGCGAGAATCGCTCCCTTCTCCGATCGAGGTTGAGGACGCACCTTATGCGGAACGATTAGCTGAAGCCAACGCTTTGGTCGGCTCCTATCGCATTGCGACCGCCAAAACCAAATTAGAGTCGATGCAACGCGAGTTCGGTGCTCAGGCACCGATCCTTCAATTGTTGCTTTATTGCCAATTGATGTTGACCGACATGGAATCGGCTGGAATAACCTGCCGCAAAATCGCTGATATCGCTTCGTTGTCGCAACCACAGAGAATTTACTACCAAGCCCTGGGCTACGATCTAGCTCCGAAAGCCAACGGGGTTGCTGTTTTCGAAGAACTTTGTCAGTACGTTATCGAAGATGCCGAGTTCGAACAGAAGCTGCTTGAAAACAAGCATCTTTTACCAATAGCGGTGGATCAGCTCAAGGGTTTGCTCGAGGCTCTTCTAAATGAAGAAGTACCACCCAAGCTTGCGTTTGTCTGCGTTGAACCGGTTCTACAGGAACAATTTGCTGAGCTGGATGCTGCCCGCAGTGGAAGCTGGATGGCATACTATGGAAAGCAAACGGACAAGCCGGCTCGGTTGGTTTCGCTTGAGCCACCAACCGGAAAGCGCCGCGAGATTCTCGAAAACATCAAACGAGAACTCGGTATCGGCAGTCTCAATCGCCAGTTGATAGAAAAACTGCCGTCGTCGTATTTGTCCCAAGTTACTGCTTCCATCATGCTCCGCAAGCAAGTGACGCCGGAACGACGGTCCGCGCTTAGCGACGCGACACGTCAGTTGGTCGTCGATGGGTTCATGGATTACCCTCAAGAATGCTTGTTAGGCAAGTCTCCACGAGAAGCGGCCGGTAACGATTCTTTAAAACTCAAACTCGCAGCCTTGTTATTGCATTGGCAGGGTTCAGCGACTTCGTCGCTAACGGACAATCAGTTCAAGGAACTTCATCAGCAATTGCAATTGCGAGCGCCGAAGATTTCGGCCTCCGAAGACGTTTTCGACTTAGTCGGAGGGGCAAGTTATTTCTGGACCGACCTGAGCAATATCGATGCCAATAGTTTGATCCAATTGATGCAATCGGCATTGCAACGTGGAGTCACTTCGGTTTTTGAGAATCTGGTCGAAAGAAGTGAGCAGATTCAATGGCCCGACGACATCAAGTTGTCGGCCGAGTACACCACGCTCAATCTAAAGACCCGTACTACTAGTGACCCTGCCACAGCCGAATCGCTTCTCAGACGGATCGTGGAAGCGGGCAAAGAACTGGGTGTGCCGATTGGTAACGCGGTCTTGGAACGAGTCGAGGTCTTGAACATGCTTGGCCGGTCTGGAGAATCGCGTCAGTTCTTGGAGCAATCGCTTCGGGACAATCCAAACGATCCCGTTTTGCTCCAGTTCATCCAGACTGCCATGATGCGACATCAACAATCGCAGCGAGCACGAGGCGGTCGCCCAGAACCGGCGATTTCATCGAGTTCCTCACCCGCATCCGGAATATGGACACCGGGCCAATCCGAGGAACCTCAATCCAGCGCAGGGAGCGGATCGGGCGGCGGCAGCAAGCTGTGGATTCCTGGACAAGATTGACGATCCATCTGGCCTCTGATCAGATATTCCGCTATCGTTTGTGGACTCGATCGGCGATCAGCGAGAAGTGTCCAAAATTTCGCTATTCACCAACACAATCCACTTTTCACGCAGGGAAACGAGATTGCACGATCCAATCCAAAAACAAATTCCATGTTCGACGCGCCCATTTCAACCCTTTCGTTGAATCGCTCGAGGAATTTCTGTCAACCGCTGCCGTCAACACGTTATCCCTCGTACTAATGGCATCTGCCACCAATTTCAATTCCTTGGTGGCCTTGGTGGCCGTTGAGACAGAACTGTCAATGCTCTGAATTTCAATAACGCCCGCAACTGGCTCAAGTTTTGCGTGGCGGTCCCCGCCGTGATCCCTAACGTCCACGTGAGAAACCGATCTCTCGGGCGCATTTCTCTCCGACGC
>JAYTVL010000564.1:0-11919 GCA_043744075.1 Pirellula sp.
CCGAAGAAAGTACCCGTCACACGGAGTGTGACGTTGCCTCAAAAACCAAAGGTTTTTGAACTGCGGACGTCACACGGAGTGTGACGGGTACTATAAAATGACAGCCTCAGGGCATGACACTTAGGCATCCCTGGCCAAAAAATTGTCTAAGCGAGCATAGGACTGAACCAACAGGTCGTCAAGTTCGCTCAATCGACGTTGATCCTTGACAATTTGGGCTTGCGCCTTCTTAAAATACTCTGGCTCCGCCATTTTTTCATGAATCGATCGCTGCTCGGCTTCGTATTGCTCGATCTGCGCTGGCAGTTTATCCCGCTCTTGCTTTTCTTTGAAAGTCATTTTCTTGGCAATTGCAACTGAATCCCTACCGTATTCAGACTGAGACACGGTTGAGCTCAAAGGAGCTGTTGCAGCTTGGGTTTTGCGGTTTGATTCCGCAATCGCAATGGCTTTCTTGCCCGATTGACGCTGTCGGAGCCAATCGTCGTAACCGCCGACGTACTCTTTGATGCCCTCCTGCTCAAAAACAATCGTACTGGTGACTACATTGTCGAGAAACGAGCGATCGTGACTTACCACAAGTACCGTGCCTTCGTAGTCGACCAATCTTTCTTCGAGCAACTCAAGCGACTCGGTGTCCAAATCGTTGGTGGGTTCGTCCATCACGAGCATGTTGGCGGGCCGAGCAAAGAGTTTGGCTAAAAGAAGGCGATTTCGCTGTCCGCCAGAAAAAAAACGAATCGATGTTCGAGCTTGCTCCGGCGTAAAGAGAAAGTCTTGCAGATAACCGATAATGTGTTTTGTCTTGCCATTGACCGTAATCATCGTTTTACCAAGCCCGACGTTTTCCTCGGCGGTCTTGTCCATATCTAGTATTTCTCTCGTCTGATCGAAGTAAGCGACTTCTAGTTTCGTCCCCTGCCGAACGGTCCCCTGCAAAGGAGCTATTTTTCCGAGAAGCCCTTTTAGCAACGTCGACTTGCCTGCACCATTCCGACCGATAATTCCGACTTTGTCACCTCGCATAATCGTCAAGTCGAGAGGTGGGATAATGACGTTTTGGCCATAACCAAACGATGCGCCGGTGAGACTGGATACCAGCATACCGCTTCGCTCGCCTGCATCGATTTGCATTGTGACACTTCCCTCGGTCTTTCGTCGTTGAGCACGCTCCGATCTCATGGCTTCCAACGCTCGCACTCGACCTTCGTTACGTGTCCGACGAGCTTTGACTCCCGTCCGAATCCAAACCTCTTCTTGAGCTAGTTTCTTGTCGAAAAGCGATTGTTGCTTTTCTTCTGCGTGAAGTGCCAATTCTTTTCGTTTGAGAAAGGTCGGATAGTCGCAGGACCAGTCAAAGAGCTGCCCTCGGTCAATCTCCAAAATGCGTTTCGCGAGCCGAGTCAAAAAAGCCCTGTCGTGGGTTACGAATAGCAAGGTACTCGGCAAAGAACTAAGGAAGCCTTCAAGCCAGGTAATCGCATCGATATCCAAATGATTTGTCGGTTCGTCGAGCAACAGCACTTCCGGTTTGCTCACGATGGCTTGAGCGAGCAAGACGCGTCGTTTCATCCCGGTGGAGAGGCTTTGGAATTGGACCGTTCCGTCCAGTTCCATTTGCGCTAGAATTCGTTCGACAAACTGATCTCGCTGCCAATGATTTTCGAGTTCTTCCATTTCGGCGGGTAGCCCTCGAGCGATGATCTCTTCGACGGTGCCGACAATATCAAGAGGCACATCTTGTGGTAAGACGGCAATCCGCGTCCCTTCGCTCATTTCGATCGTGCCAGACTGCGCTTGCTCCTGGCCTGAAATCAACCGCATGAGTGTCGTCTTGCCGCTCCCGTTGCGTCCCAGCAATCCGATTTTTTCGCCCGGCTCGATCCTGCAAGAAACTTCGGACAATAGGCTTGGACCTCGATAACCGATGGTCAATTCTTGAATAGTGATCTGCGGCATTCAGCGAAAAACTCTCTAACTCAATTGAAAATGGGGCCGCGGCACGATTTGCAGGCTCAACAATCCGACTGCACAATATATTCGCAATCGAGCTTCGGTCATACCCAAGAAACGACGTTTTTAAAAACGTGACGCGAGGTTCGTTCCGGCTCGCAGCCGGTGGCCAAATGGCCAAATGGCATTCACTTTGAGCCGCAACGCGCTAGCGTGCGGGCTGGAACATGTTAGCGTGCGGACTGAAACGCGCGGGCCGCAACGCGCTAGCCTGCGGGCTGAAATGTTGTGAATCACATTCGATTCCGGCCCTCATGCTAGCGTGGATTATTCATGGGCAATTTGGTTTTGGTTGTAAAGTGTTGCTGCGGTGGACATTGCAAAAAACAGTTCGAATACAGACTGCTTTTCGTAACCCGACGCGTGAGCGAGGGATTTTATATCCCGTCCCTCGCTTACGCTTCGGGTTATGAATAATCCACGCTAGCGTGCGGGCTGGAACGTGGCGAACCACATTCGAAGCCGGCCCTCATGCTAGCGCATTGAGGCTCAAAATTGACAAAGCGAGTGCTATTGGCCGATGGCCAGCATCAGATCAACGTTTGCTTGATGCCACTCAACCCAACGCTCCGTTCTTTGGCCCTTGACTTGCAGCCGGTTTAATCCTGCCTCAAACTGGCTTGCCATGTTGCCTTGAACTTCGCCGAGTTTTTCAAGTTGGGCAATTCGAGTCTCCCAATTCGAGATTTGCTCACTGGAATTTACCCAACGAAGGGCAGCTGTTTTTTTCTTCTCGAATGCCACTTCGACCTCCATCGAAATTTGCCTTGCTCGTTCCGCGATCAAATCATCCAACCATTTGCGGCGGACTGCAATCGCACATTGAGTTTCGGTTTGGCTTCGCTTGGTCCGAACTAGCATTAACCAAAAGGATTTATTCTTGGCGAGTGCAGGCACTCCGCTCAGGACAGCGCCAATACTATCCCACACGTCGAGCGAATCTCCGCTAATGGTTCCTCGAAGTCGCTTCATCATCAGCAAGTCGCAGCGGCAGGACAAGGCCCTTTCGATATGCACACATACATCGCGATCACTCGGTACGAGTTCGTCAACTTCGCTAGGTGCGTGACCACATGCGCTTTCGGTGCCGATAAGCGCTGAGAGTTGAGTACGCAAGACTGCAATTTTGGATAGGTTTTCAAGCTGCTTGTCTTCCAAGATTATCTTGAGTCGCCCGACGAGAAGCGGGTCAGGGATAGGTATTCCTTTGTCGACAAGTTCGATTTGAGCTCTTTCTTGCTGATCGATATGTTCTGAGGTTTCGTCGAATATCCGTTCGGCTGTTAAGCAGGCAGCAATGCCGTAGTGTAGTTTCAACGCATTGGCTGAAGCCGTTTGTCTCAATCGAAACGCAATTGCCGATTGAAAATTGGTTAAAATCTCTCGTTTGCTGTCGACATCTTTGCAAGACGAAACGGAATGGAGTGACCGCGATTTGGAATCTGATAAGACCAAATTTGCGGCACCTGAACGCTCGGCTGCATGCTGGCGAATCTGCTCCGCGGAGAGTGACTGACGCGACGATTGGAGTTGTGTTGGCAAGCTGTATGGGAGAGAACTGCTTACAAGAAATGCACTCGGTCGAGCTGCAGACTGGTTGGTGACGTAACTCAAAGGGCTAGCTGACGATTCAAGCATATTCACCTGCTTGCGCGTCGTGTTAATTTGGACATCGCTTGGCTGTTCGATCGATTGTGCCGTCGCACTCGGCGAACAAGCCAGCCAAGCCAAAAACCAATAGGTCAAAACGAACCATTGAATTTGGCCCGTTTCGCAATTGATTTTCAACGAGGTCCCTGACCTTACCATTTGAGTCAACTTTACCTTACAATCTTATGCAAGCGTTTCTTATGAATGCGCATCGAATGCCTTGTAGATCGATTGTCCCAATCGTTTTTGTGAACCGTGATTCCTGAAATGCGCGTCATCCGTGTTAGGCAATCTTTAAGGAGCATTGTTTGGATTGCAAGCAATCACTGCAATGAGTTTAGGCATTGACACTTCACACGCCCTTCTTGCCTCAGAGCGTGCCACTCAATTTACAGGTAGAATTCATGTCGCCCTTCGCCTTACGACGCCTTAGGTTTTCCCACTAATCTCCCCCAATACCCCTAAAACTCAGAGGCTCATCAATGCTGACCAAATCAATCTTTGTTTGTTTTGTTGTCTTATTCTCGATCTGCCAAACGGAATGTTCCGGGGAAGAAAATCGATTGGCCAAGGAATCGAGCCCCTATCTGCTTCAGCATGCTCGCAATCCTGTCGATTGGTATCCATGGGGAGAAGAAGCACTCGAGCGAGCCAAAACCGAAAACAAAATGATCTTCCTCTCGGTAGGCTACGCTGCCTGCCATTGGTGTCACGTAATGGAGCGAGAGTCGTTCGAGGATAAAGAAATAGCAAAATTCTTGAACGAAAACTTCGTATGCATCAAGGTGGACCGCGAAGAACGGCCAGACATCGATCATATCTACATGACCGCTGTGCAACTCATGTCAGGCCGTGGTGGATGGCCTATGACTGTCCTTATGACCTCTGAGGCTAAACCGATATTCGGCGGATCTTATTTTCCAGCCCGCGATGGCGATCGAGCCAATGCTCCGGGTTTCTTTTCCATAATTCAAAGGGCTAAACAACTGTGGGCAGACGACAGAACGGAACTAAAATCGCAAGCGGATCGAATCGCCGACGCATTGAAATCCGCGATAGCTAATTCCGAATCGATTCCGTCTGGTATGAAAATCGATCGAGACGCCTTTCGACGACTGCTGCACGAAACCCAGCAACGATTGGCAGTTGGATTTGATTCGACCTACGGCGGATTTGGCTACACTGAATCCAATCCAAACCGCCCCAAATTTCCAAGTCCATCGAATCTTGTGTTCTTGCTCGAACGATCGAAACGAACTGCTCTCGAAGAAGCCGATCGTGAGTCTGCGGAGAAAATGCTGGTGAAGACCCTCGATTCGATGATGGCTGGTGGTATCTACGATCATTTGGGTGGTGGCTTTCATCGATATAGCACCGATCGATATTGGCGCATCCCGCATTTTGAAAAAATGCTCTACGACAACGGTCAACTTGCACAGCTCTACGCCAATGCATTCGGCGCAACCGGACACAAAGAATACCGCACGATTGCCGAAGGGACTTGCGATTTCGTCATTCGCGAACTGGCTGCTCCAGGCGGTGCATTCTATTCATCACTCGACGCTGATTCGGAAGGAGAAGAAGGTAAATTCTATCGGTGGGATAAAGAACAACTCAATAAGATCGAAAAGTCTACGCAAAACTTGGTGCTATTTTCCGATACCTATGGATTCACCAAAGACCCAAATTTTGAGGGCAAGTATTATGCTCCCCAGCCAGGTAAGACTTTGACCCAAGTAGCGGAGGAAAAGCATCTGTCCCTAGACGACTTGATCCTTTCGCTAGCCGATGCCCGGAAGACACTTTTCGAGTTGCGGGCAAAACGAGTTCGCCCTCCTACGGATGTGAAGGTTCTAACGTCTTGGAATGGATTGATGATCGCAGGACTGGCGGACACAGGCAGAATTCTAAATCGTGAGGACTATCTCAAGGCTGCTTCGAAGGCAGCGGAATTTGTTCTTAAGGAACTCAAGACGCAGGATGGTCGATTGCTTCGAAGCTACGCCGCGGGAGAAAGCAAGTTGCAAGGCTATCTCGATGACTACGCGCTCTTTGTTCATGGGTTGCTACGATTGCATATGGCTACCAACGAGAACCGCTGGCTTGAACAGGCAATTGAATTGACCAAGACACAGATTCAATTTTTTCGGAATGAGGAATCGGGAGGTTTTTACTATACCGCTTCAGACCGTCCGGAGTTGCTTGTTCGATTTCAAGATCCCGTAGACGGAGTGATTCCCTCGGGCAACAGCGTAACTGCATCCAATTTGCTCTACATGACGTCCACCGCCAAACGGATCGAGTTTGAAGAGCCTTTGCGAAGAGTGCTTTTATCTGCAGTCTCAATGATCGAAAAGAACCCTCCGGCAGCAACGTTGATGTCGGCTCAAATGGGAAACTGGCTCGATCAACCGTAGCTCGCTCAACCGTAGCTTAGGCTTCCAGCCTGAGATTCCAGGATTATCCGCCACAGGCAAGATGCCTATGCTACGTTATCTTGCGACGAATTCGTTTCGTACCCAACCGTCACCGATTCCTGCAAAATGTCCGAATGTCCATCCGCTGGTTTCGCTTAGTACAACAAATTCGGCACCGTCCTTGAGCGGGGCATCGAATGCTTCTTCGTAGTCTTTTCCGATCCCTTTGCGAGCAACTGTTTCGCCGGTGATTACTGCCCGATTCGCACTCAATCTTTCGGGCGAATTGAGGCTGGCGTCGAGCGAGAAGAGTAACCCTAGTGTCGTAATCCCGCCTGCAAGCCAAAGAAAATTGCGTCGTCGTAACAAAATCGCAATCAAAGCGATCAGGGGTGCAAGTGCGAACAAAAGAAGCGCAATGGCGACTCGAGTTGGATACGCTAACGTCGTCGTCCAAAACATCACATGCAGCCACCAAGGCTTGGGTGGTTCAGCGATTTTTCCAGGTGCGGATAAAAGCGCCTGTTGCAAGTTGGCCTCCAAAAGTGGGTCGCGTGGCCGATAGAGTTTCGCTTTTCGGTAGTTGAGGATCGCACGACCGAAGTCTCCGGCCCTGAAATAAGCGTTTCCTAAATTGTAGTAAACGGCGCCGTTACAAAAACCATCCTCAAGCATCGATTCAAGCACCTTAGCCGACTCCCGAAATTCCGCTGGAGATTGGGCCATATCAAACAACTCAATGGACCTCTTAAATGCTTGCTGTCGAGCAACGCTTTGGTCCGCCTGCAATTCGCAGCAAAACGCGAGAACAAGAAAGAACGTTGCGGCGAATGTGAGTCCTTCTGAACACTTCATCTCGCCGATCTCCGCTCCAAAAACGGAGCCACCCGATCGACCAATTCCAAAGCTTCCTTAATGAATCCAGACGAATCAGCGGTGTCGCTTGCTCCATACTCCGCTGACTCAATACTCTCCATCAACTTCTGTAGTCTGTTTCGATATTCGGTTGGAACCGCTGCTGCACTCATCGCTGCATTAACATCGGCAGTTGTTAAGCCGTCCGCGATCTGATTACCTGTATCTGCAACAAGCCCCAAAATGGCGGCTCTGACTTCTCGAAGTGCCTCTTTGTGTTCGTCTTGTTTTAGTGATTTTGCTGCCGCTAATCTCGATTGCGCGGTACGTCTGGCTGAGACTCGGCGCTGTCGCCTCAGATCGGAGGACTGCCTGCGAAACACAATGATCGATGCGATCGCAATTCCTGCACCCAACCAAAGACCACCGACCCACTTCAATCCATTTACGAGATCCAAGCGCTCATCGCGCAAATGAGATAAGTTTGTGATGTTATGAAAAATGCCCTCCGATCTAGTTTTAATGTCAGCCACCGGTTTTCCACTCCCCACCGAACCGACCAAATCACCACCAACAATGGAAGAGGCTTCAGAAACAGTAATGGAAACCGCATCGGTTGTGATGCTCGTAAACTTTTCGGATGTCGGGTCGAACGTGGAAAGGGACATCGCAGGAATGGAAACTCCGGCTCGCTTCGGTCTCAATGCAAATGCAAATTTTTTGGAATTGTTCTCTACACGACCGACAGGGCTCTTGTCGACAATGTCAAATTGATCCGAAACTTCCTGTATCGCATTGAGGTCAGGAGCTGAAATCAATTCTAGCGAACCGCTATTTTTGCCTTGCATGAATTGGAGTGTAAGCGTCATTGGGTCTCCGACCCGTAATTTATTTGGAGTTGCTGAGGCACTTACAACATAGTCACCGATGCCGCCGATGAAGTTGGATGGGCGAGGCAATGGGACTTCCTTTACCTCAACACTTACAGCCGAAGCGATTGCGACGATTCGGGCGGCGTCATACTCCACTGCCGTTATACCGGTTGCAAAAGTTCCCTTCACTGAAGCTGGACCAAAGGTATAGGTACCTGTTTTTTTCGCTACAAACTTGCGTTCCAATTCATACACAAAGTAATTGATCGGTGTCCCCTGGAGTCCATCTCGTTTTTCGCGACCGCTACTAAGATCAAAAACAGCCAGTCGCTGGCGAAAGAATGAACCAGAATCTGCATTGACTCCGTTGATCGAAAACCCAACATTGTTCCTCGAAAGCAAGGGCTGCAACCACTCGGACGTATCATTCGTATCAAGGCCATCCGGTGGCTTGAGCCAATTGACCTGTATCATGGGCGGGTTGCGTTTGAGCGGTCGCAAAGGATCCTCACCAGTATCGGCAATGGGTTGAATCAGAACTCGAAGCTTGATGGAAAAGCCCTGCGTCGGATAAACCTTGGTTTCGTTTGAAACAACTTCAACAACTACCGTGTCCTGCATGGGGATGTCAAAAACTCGGACAGTCACAACATTGCTTTTGATCGTTTTTCCGTCGATCGATGCACTCACCGCTGGGATTTTCAAGGTGCCAGCAAGCTTCGGGGTCAAGCGAAACTGGTAGGCGCGACTTGAGGATTCCGTAATCCGGCCATTGATGATGATGGTCGAAGATTGGTTGCTGGATTCGCCAATAAACTCAACCGTAAACTGGTCGCTTAAGCCATTGAGATTCGGAATGCTTGGGTTTTGCGCGTTCTGAATATCGACTTGATAAGTGATCGATTCTCCGAGGAACACTTCCTTCTCGCTTGCAGTGCACTCGATCTTAGGTGGGGCTGCGTTGACAGATTGTTTTGCGAGTATCAGGAACGCAATTGCGAAAAGAATCGCGAACCAAGCGTGGAAGGAATTGTCCTCAATTCCTTCCGCGGCAGCTCTGTCGCGGGAATTGAGGACAATTCCCGCCACGATGACAGATTTGAGTTGTATCGATTCTGTCGTCATTACCAATCCTTGTCCACCGGAACACGGCCAAGAACACGTGCCTTTAGCTCCCGGTCCCGTTCCCGTTTTTCTTGTTCGCGCTCTCGAACTCTTCGAAGTGCCTCTTCTATACGGTCTTTTGAAACCTTTGGTTCTTGTTGTTGCTCTGCTTGTTTCTCCTTGTCTTTGTCTTTTTTATCCTCGTCGTTTTTTTTCTTTTCCTCTTCCTGTTTGTCTGGCTTTTTATCGTCGGGATTCTTTTGTTCGTCCTTGTAATCCTTGTTTTCGTCCTCCCTCTTGTTTTGTTCTTGGTCCTTGTCTTTGTTTTCTTGGTTATCTTGCTTTTGGTCCTTGTCTTGATCTGGGTTTTTTGGTTGCGCATCCTGGATTTCTTTAAGGATACGACGAGCCTCCTCGGCGTGCATTGCGGCCTGCTCTCGATCTCGCTTATCAAGCTGCTTTACGGCGGATTCCATTTCCTCAACCGCTTTCGGAGCAAGCTCCATCGCTTTCTGGTAACCCGCTTTAATGGCCTCTGGATCAATTTTCTGTCCTGGGGCCGAAGCATTATCGCTGCCGTTGGGCACAGGGTCGTCGGCGATTTCATCTGCCTTCGGAAGTTTTTCAGCTTGCGTCATTTCCGATTCGGCCTTTGGGCCAAGCAGCCGCGTCTTGCGAAGCGTTCGTTCCTGTTGCTCCTTCAATTCAGACCACTCTTTATCATTCACTTCAAGTTTCTGAGGAGTATCTTCTGGCTCATTCGACTCTGTTGGCTTCTCAGCCGAAGCATCGGATGGCTTCCCGGCCGAAGCATTTTTGTCGTTTTTTCCGCCCTGAGTTTCCGGCGGAGAGAGCTTCTGCGCAATCTGCGTCTGTTCAGCCAGCTCTTTGGCCAGCAATGGATAAAACGGAACAACAGCGTCCCAAATTTGATCCAACTGGTCCGCAGCTCGTTTCTGATTATCAGCCGCAGTCGCAGCTTCACGCTTCATCAATTCTCGACCTGCGGCTGCCATTTTATCGCCAGCTTCGTCAGCCCAGCCTTTCAGCAACTCGATCCCTCTCTCTAGGTCTTTCTGGTCCTCAGCAGAATTTGCGTTCGACGCCGACCTGTTCGGATCGTTTTCTTTTGGCCGCAGTTCGGAATCGATCTTTTCTTTTAAATACGGAATTTCCTCACGCAACTCGTCTTGAACACGTTTCAATTCCGCAAACGCATTTGGCGAAGTGTTTGAACGAAAGCCTTCAGTCATCTTTTTCAATGAAAGCTCGGTTTCAACTAAATACTCAAGAAACTGGATCAAGTTGGTTTCATCGCGGCGCTTTTGTAAGTCCGCTTCTCGCCATCGATCGGTATGATACTTTATCCATTGACGCAACAGTTCCAAATTGCGCCGAGCTGGCGCATACTGCGGTTGCAATTCCAAACAGTGTCGATAAGAGTCAATCGACCTGCTAAGCTCAGCTAGAATTTCTTTCCGCTTGTCAGCAGGTACCGTTTCGGGAGTTTCACCCGCAAGCTTGCGAGCTTGTTCCGATGTAATCACACCGATGTTGAAGTGTGCGTTTGTTGCGATCGTTTTGTCATGGCTCAAGCCCGCTTTTAGATAGCGATCTCTCGCCAATTCGAGATCCCCCTTGCGATGGAGTGCGCATGCCTCGTCATATGCTGCGATCGCCGCCTTGTCTGATTTCGCTTTTTCAAGTGATTCGGTCGCCGCTCTAAATGATTTGCTGGCATCTTCAAATTGCTCAGCGGAATAGAGTCGCATCCCTTCACGAACCTTGTCAGTCGAATCGTCAGCGGCGACGAAATTCGAAAACGCAACGAAAATCATAACGCATCCAACCAATCGCATCATCGCTTCGCCCCCATAAAAAGATCGGAGTCTCGTTTTTTTGCGAACGGACTCAAACACCAATCCGCAATCAATGCAAACAACGCGAACGCAAGGAAAAACTGATACCGCTCGGCCCGGCGCATTCTCTGTTGGCCTTCCGCGTCCTTGCCCCGTTTGCCTTGAAGATGATCTACATACAATTGCCCTAGGTCATACGCTCGAGTCCCTGCTGGAATGTAAACGCCCGACGTTTTGAGTGCAATTTCCTGTAACAATTTGCTGTCTAGTTTGCTCCATACTTGCTGACCTTCGTGTTCCATAAACGCACTGGAATTGGCTTTCTGCGGTACTCGCGAACCCGTTTCCGCGTCCCCAAGACCTACTGTGAAAACAGTCACTTGCCGTTCAGCGGCTAGTGCCGCCGCTTCCAGCGGATAGGACTGTTGATCGTCTCCATCGGTAATCAACAAAATCGATTGATCTCTTTCCGCATTTGCGTTAAACACCTCGAGAGCCTTGCGGATCGCATCTCCAATGGCCGTTCCCCCTCGAGGTGCGCTGTTGGGGTCCAGTTCGTCTAGCGCCCTTCGGAATGAATCATAGTCTACCGTCAACGGGCATTTCACAACCGCTTGTCCAGCAAAAGCAATCAAACCGATTCGCTCACCCTGTAAACGATTCACCAGAGCCGAGACGTCCGCTTTCGCACGACCCAATCGTGTCGGCACGACGTCGTCGGCCAACATCGACCGCGAGACATCGATTATCACATACAAATCGCTGCCGCGAGGTATCACCACTTCGTATTGCTCACCGAACTGAGGTCCCGCTAGAGCAACTAGCCCCATGACCATCGCAACTTCAAAGAGAATTAGTTTGGACCAAAATCTTGCTTTGGAGCTTGGTGGCAACATCCGCACCATCATTGGCTGCATCATGAACGCCAATCGTGCGGACGCGCGTCTACCCTCAGAATAGGTCGCGAGAGCAAACCACCCAATGCACAACGGCAAAATCAAATACAAAGCTTGTGGGAATTGCCAGTCCATAGTTTGATCCCTAGTCGCTAAGCATCGTTCGGAAAACAAGTAGCATAGGCTTCCAGCCTGTGGTCTTCAATTCACAGGCTGGAAGCCTATGCTACGTTTATTACGGAGCTATGGTAGC
>JAYTVL010000565.1:0-11881 GCA_043744075.1 Pirellula sp.
ACGATGGCTAGTTAGTTCGGCCCCTTCAGGGCAATTGGCTCCGGGTTCGGTCTGTACCCAGGGCGGCGCTGCGCTTTGCCCTGGGCTAAAATGTTTAAGCCCGTTGGGCTAAAAACAACCAAGATGACAGCAGCCGTCGGTCAATGCTCGTTTGCGACTTAGTTGCACCGTCAGTTTTTTTGACGGGTAAGCTGTACGACCTCTTTACCCTACGGATCGTTTGGTCTTTTTGTTACTAACGTCGCGCAAAAAAGGTAGTGATTGCCTAGAAGCGTCGAGCTTTCGGCTATATTGCATTGCGATCGATTGATCCGCAATCCCGCCGTCGTTCTGATCCTTTCGATCATTATTTGCATCCCGATTCGAAGTCGGTTTATGGGCCGACTTCGACGTCTACTTCACCAAACGCCGAACTCCAATTAGGAAACCATCTGATGTCCATCCCAAAAAACAGACCCAACCGACGGGCAATTCTATTGTTTAGTTTTTGGGCCACTTACTCCAATGTTGCCGTTGCTCAACAATCACAGCTCCAGCCGCTGCACAGTGTGAACGAAGGAGCCACTGCCTCACAATTCACAAATTCTATTTCCTCTAAGCCTGAAGTACGATTAGTTCGAATGCAAGACGACAACCCCTTCCTTTTTCCCAGCAAGCTCGCTCTGCTAGCTCCCGATTTTGCCCACATCCAACATGAGCATTATCTGCCCGCCTTCGAAGCCGGGATGAAACAACAGTTAGCAGAAATCCATAAAATCGCTGAGTTAGCAGAACCTCCGACGTTTGAAAACACGCTGGTCGCCCTTGAGAAGTCGGGGGAAATTCTAAAGCGCGTTCAAGCCGTTTTTTTCAACATGACGACGGCAAATACCGACAAGAAAATCCAAGAAATCGAGGACAAGATAGC
Source organism: Pirellula sp. (assembly GCA_043744075.1). Lineage (GTDB taxonomy): Bacteria > Planctomycetota > Planctomycetia > Pirellulales > Pirellulaceae > JBKCUI01. The sequence goes on from JAYTVL010000565.1 coordinate 908, forward strand.
GCCTAGATTGGCTTCCCACTCCGATGACATTTATCTCAATAGGAAACTTTTTGCTCACGTTGAAACCCTGTGGCATCAGCGTACAAAACAGAATTGGAATGAAGAGCAGCAACGCTTGGTCAAAGAGTACTATGAGAGTTTCGTGCGGGCTGGAGCAATGCTAAACGACGAGCAGCAAACTCGCGTTCGAGCCATCAACGAAGAGTTGTCGTCGTTAACGACTCAGTTCCAACAGAATCTCTTGGCCATCACCAAGGAACGCAGTGTTGTCGTCGACGATGTCGCATCGCTTGATGGTATGTCTGCCGCCGATATTGCTGCAGCAAAGGAAGCGGCAAAAACAAAAGGGCACGATGGGAAATTCCTTTTGGCAATAACCAATACGACGCGTCAGCCAGTTCTGCTTTCGCTCAAAAATCGCGACGTTCGGAAGCGCGTTTGGTTGGCATCTGCACATCGCGGTCTTGGCGAAGCCGGTGGTCTGGACAACCGAGGCTTGGTGCTTTCGATAGCGGGCCTAAGAGCTAAACGCGCCAAGCTGCTTGGTTATCCAAGTCATGCTGCCTTTACGCTTGAAAATCAAATGGCCGCTAAGCCCGAGGCGGCCTTCAAAATGCTTCGAGATTTGGCGCCCGGTGTGCTTGCCAAGGCCAAAACCGAAGCAATGGACATTATGCGATTCATGAAGCAGGACGGAATCGACGGGGAGCCAGAAGCGTGGGACTGGGAATTCTACTCTGAAAAAGTTCGAGCGGAAAAATACCAGATTGATGAAAACCTCGTGAAGCCATACTTTGAGATGGAAAGCGTCCTTCAAAACGGTGTTTTTTACACCTATGGGAAACTCTATGGTATCACGTTCAAAGAGCGAAAGGACTTACCAGTCTATCATCCAACAGTTCGCGTATTTGATGTGCTTGGAGCCGACCGAAAGCAAATCGGTTTGTTCTATGCCGACTATTTTCATCGGGATGCCAAACAGGGCGGAGCTTGGATGGACGCCTACATTCAACAATCACGGCTATTGCAACAGCTGCCTGTAGTTGTCAACGTTATGAACATTCCAATGCCTGCGACTGGTGAACCCACACTGTTAAGCCTAGACCATGTAACAACCATGTTTCATGAACTCGGACATGGAGTCCACGGTCTATTCTCGGCGGTTGAGTATCCGACCCTGTCGGGCACATCGGTACCTCGCGACTTTGTCGAGTTTCCGTCGACATTTCACGAGGACTGGGCCATCCACCCTGAAGTGTTAAACAATTACGCTCGACACTACAAGACTGGCGAAACGATTCCTAAGGATCTTCTCGACAAGAGCATTGCCGCCAACAAGTTCAACAAAGGCTATGAAACGTTGGAGTATGTTTCTGCCGCACTGTTGGATCTTGGCTGGCATTCCATTTTGACAGACGAAATTCCCACGGATGTGATCGCATTTGAGAACCAGTTGCTTAAGAGTTTTGGGATGGACTACGCTCCTGTCCCGCCTCGCTATAGAACGTCGTACTTTGCGCATATTTGGTCGGGTGGCTACTCAGCCAGTTACTACGCATATTTATGGAGCGAGGTTTTGGCAGCGGATGCCTTTGCTCATATGGGAAGACTTGGGGGACTGACTTCGACCAATGGAGCGCTCTATCGTGACAAGATTTTATCGCGAGGCGGAACTCGCGAAGTCATGCAGCAGTACAAGGACTTCCGTGGGCAGGAACCTACAGTCGACGCTCTGTTAGTGCGAAGAGGGCTAAAATAGCAGCTCAAATGTTTAACCGGCGCAGCCGTTGACACACTAAGTCCGATAGCCAGCTGACTGACCGCCGCTGCGCGGGTTTAACCCGCGCAGCGGCTGGCGAGCCAATTCACGCCACAAGCTCAAAAACGGAATTACCAAGTCGGCCCGTTTTTGCAGCGCCCGCGATCGAGGATCGGTTAAACATCAGCCCGACTTGTTTAACGCAGGTTAAGTTGGAACATTTGAGGACAAATATTCTACTATGTCCCGCCCGGCAGGCGGGACCTACCTTGCAGTCCGGCTACATGATGGATCGATGAGATTGTCGACAAGGCTTCCTTGATCGAGATCTTTGACTTGCCTTCTCTACGCTCTGTATATACGATGCCAACCTCGCTAAGCCTTGCGCCATTGTGTATCAAGTGCCAAAGCACTTCTTCCAAAAAACCATAGCCAGTTCCACGCAACTCATTGAGATTTAAGGCTCGTATACAACTGACTCGATACAGCCGAAATGCACTGCTGCAATCTCGCACCGACCAACCGATGACCCTTCTGGCATAAGCGTTTGCACACTTGCTGACAAAAACACGTCGCCATGAACAGCCCTCCATACCGCCACCATCGACATAACGCGAACCTACAATGATGTCGAAATTGTCTCGCTGTGCTAGCAACTCTGGAATCGAACTTGGGCTATGGCTGAGATCGCCATCCAGATTCAATAACCAATCGTAGCCATTCGCGATTGCAAACTCCATGCCGGCGCGAATTGCAGTACCGAGCCCCAGCTTGCCACGTCTTCGAATGAGTGAAATCGACGGCCTCAGCTTCATTTGTAGCTCAACCCAATCACTCGTCCCGTCCGGCGAATTATCATCAACCACCAGAATCTTAGCATTTGGCACGGTTGCCTCAATCTGCTCAAACAATTTCGGCAAGTTATTGCGTTCATTGTAAGTGCAGACCAAGATCAACAACGAATCAACCTGAGAGTTGGTCACGGAGTCATTCTCACTCAGCCCTGACCTTCTTCGTCAGTTGACGATTCTTCCGAATCATCTGGCATTGGTAGTTCTGTTTCAACGCTCGTTGTTTCGTTTGACGAATCCTCTGCCTTGGAATCATCAGCCATTGGCGTTGGCGATGCCGCTTCCAATTCTGAAATATCTTCCGGTGGAACGCGAACAATCGCAGTGAGAGTGTCACCTTCGTCCAAAGTCATGATGCGAACACCTTGCGTATTGCGACCAATGACGCTGATATCCTTGGCTGCAACACGTTGAATCTTGCCCCGAACCGTCATCATCATGAGTTCATCGGCATCGCTGACCGGAACAATCCCAACTACTCGTCCATTTCGTTTGGTCGTTTTGATGTCGATGACCCCCTTGCCGCCACGTCGTTGCGTGCGGTATCGATTGGCCGAAGTAAAGTCTTCTACTTCGTTTTCAGGTTCTTCTGGAATTTCTTCCTCGGCGATTGGGTCTTCGACGTTTTCGTCATCGACGGCGACCGTTTCTTTTCCAGCCATTTCATCGCCTGGCCCAAAAGTAGTTCTTTTTCCATAGCCCAGTTCGCAAACGGTTAGCAAGGTCCCGGTCGGATCGGCCACAACCATACCTACCAACTCGTCCCCTTTCTTCAATGAAATTCCTTTCACGCCAGACGTATTACGGCCCATCGATCGAGCGTTGCTCTCCGCAAATCGAATTGCCATTCCGTTAGCGGTTGCCAGTACGATTTGGTCATTTGGTTTCGCGACGACCACGTCGACCAGCTCATCATCCTCTCGCAACTTGATCGCGATGATGCCACCTTTTTTGGGTCGACTGTATGCTTCTAATTCCGTTTTCTTTACGATGCCCTTCTTGGTCGCCATCATGAGGAAGTGGCCTGGCAGATTGAAATCGCGGACGGAAACGCAATCGCGAATCTTTTCTTCAGGGGTCAAGTTCAATAGATTCACCAATGCTCGCCCGCGGCTCTCGCGGCTCATTTGCGGGATCTCCCAAACCTTTTGCCAATAGACCTTTCCCTGGTTAGTAAAGAACAGCAAGTGTGCATGGGTGCTGGCGATAAAAAGATGTTCGACAGGGTCTTCTTCTTCGGCTCGCAAGCCAGCAATGCCTTTGCCACCGCGCTTTTGAGCGCGGTAAGTTGTCGCAGGGATGCGTTTGATGTACCCCTGATGTGAGATCGTGACCACCATAGTTTCCTCCGTGATCAGATCCTCCATGTTGTAGTTGCCCAACTCCTCATCATCAATGACAGTTCGGCGATCATTGCCAAACTTGCGAGAGATCTCCTCCAAGTCGGCCTTGATAATGGCGTATATGTTGGCTGGATCGCTCAAGATGACACGGAACTTTTCGATTTCGTTCAGGATCGAAGAATGCTCATCGGACAGTCGCTCTTGCTCTAGACCAGCCAATTGGCCCAATGTCATGCGAAGAATTGCATCGGTTTGAACACTGGTGAGTCGATATACATCTGCTTGGCCACGTTCCAGTTGGAAGTCGGCGTAACCACGGTCACCTAGTGCTCGTTCCATCATGGCAGCCGGGCATTCGACCCCCATCAGTTTTTCTTTTGCTTCGGCCTGCGTACGGCTCTTGCGAATCAGCATGATGATTTCGTCAATATTGGCTAGAGCCAGCAGCAGCCCTTCGACTACGTGCTTGCGTTTCCTAGCAGAAGCCAACAGAAACTGAGTGCGTCTTCGAATAACGGTGAAGCGGTGTCGAATAAACTCCTGAAGCAGCTCTTTGATACTTAGTTCGCGTGGCTTGCCGTCGACCAGGGCAAGCATATTGATCGAGAAGGACTCTTGCAAGGACGAGAACTGATAGAGCTGATTGAGAACGACGTGTGGATCGGAGTTCTGCTTTATTTCGATTACGATTCGAACAGGTTCTTTTAGATCGCTCTCGTCGCGGATAGCTGAGATGCCTTTTATCCGTTCGCTTCGAACCAGATCGGCAATTCGTTCAATCACGCGGTCGCGGAACTGTTGGTATGGAATTTCGCGAACGATCAATCGGGCTTTTTTGCCTTCCTCGACGTCGACACGAGCACGCAAAACAATCGTCGACCGGCCGGTATTGTAACCTTGCCGGATCGCGTATCGGCCGCAGATGATGCCACCGGTTGGGAAGTCAGGACCTGGAATGATTTGACAGATTTCCGCGATCGAGACTTCGGGGTCTTCGATGACTTTGATCAACGCGGCGCAAACTTCACGAAGGTTGTGTGGCGGGAGGCTTGTCGCCATACCAACAGCAATTCCTGTCGCGCCGTTGACCAGCAAGTTTGGAAACTTCGACGGAAGGACGACTGGCTCCGTTCTTCGTTCATCGTAGGTTGGAATGAAGTCGACAGTGTCGAGCCTAATATCATCCAGCATCATGGCGGCAGGAGCGGCCAATCGAGCTTCGGTGTATCGCATAGCGGCTGCGGGCAATCCGGCAATGGAACCAAAGTTACCCTGTTTGTCGATCAGCATGTGCCGCATGTTCCATTCCTGAGCCATGCGGACCAAGGTTGGATAGATGATGGCTTCGCCGTGCGGGTGGTAGTTACCTGACGTATCGCCAGCGATCTTTGCACACTTTACACGTGCAGCACCAGGTGTCAGGTTTAAGTCGTGCATGGCAACAAGGATACGTCTTTGGCTCGGCTTGAGTCCGTCGCGAACGTCCGGAAGAGCTCGGCTGACGATGACGCTCATGGCGTAGGTCAGGTAGCTGTTTCTCAGTTCGTTTTCGATCGATTCCTCGATCATCCGCTCGCCAGGTTTACCAGCCGAATCGTCATCGCCCGCGGACGGCAGCGAAGCAGGATCGTTGGCGTCAAAATCATCATCTGGTGGGACGTTCGACACAGGGAAAGCCATTTCGGAATAGGGAATCGAACTGCATCAAAAACCCTGCCGAGCAAACTGCATTTTTCTAGCATTTTTGCAGGGTTTTTTTGCTGTTTTTGCAAGGCAAAAGTATACCAGAATTCGCCGGTTATACAACCGTGACAGCCGCACACATAATCAGACTTGCAAGTCAGCAGCAGACATCGTTAAACCCGCGAAGCGGCGGGCACTGAGAGGCTGTGATTTTATAGTACCCGTCACACTCCGTGTGACGTCCGCAGTTCAAAAACCTTTGTTTTTTGAGGCAACGTCACACGGAGTGTGACGGGTACTTTCTTCGGATTCAATAAAATCGCAGCCTCTCAGAGCGAAAGCGATGGGCGTGGATTTGAGGTCCAACGTAATTGACACTTCACACGCCCGAACGTGCCTCAGAGCGTGCCACCCAAGTAGCAGGTAGATTTCAAGCTGCTCCTCGTCTGAGACCGGCAGCATGAGTGCGGGGCGTTGATACCTCGCCGGGCTATTCTTTCGCGGCTTTGAGAAGGATTTCGCGGGTGACTTCATGGATCTTTTGTTGGCGGTCGGCGAGCTCCTCCAGCTCGCCGAGCAAGCCTGGGTCACCGACTTGGCCGATGACATCTTCTTGATTGTTCGTTTGTTTAGCCAAGGATTGCGTTCTTCGATTGATTCGCAGCTGCAACGTTTTCAATAACTTAAGTTCAGCGATGGAATCGACCAGTGGTTCGTCCTCGGGGTTTCCCGATTGCTGTCGTTGTTGCTGACCAGGCTGTTTCTTTTTCTCTTCTCGCTTTTTTTGCACTTGCTTTAGCGAGTCGAGCATTTCGTCCAACGCGCCTATGATTTCGTCTTCGATGGATTGTGTCAGCGGCGATACGTTTGCCTCGGCCAGTTTCCTACTCACCGACTGAGCATCGGCGTTGACTTGTTCTAACGCTTCAGGAAAAGCAGTGCTCGAGCCTTCATCTTGAAGAAGCAACAATGCGCGCTGCCCCTCCATGACGACCTTGGACTGTTCGATTGAAAGTTTGTTGGCCTGGATTTCTAAGGTTCGGTCTTTGAGATCGCCAGTTAGGTTGCCAAGTTTTTCGGTTTGTTCTCTTACCGATCGTTGCATTTCCAGCATTTTTCGAAGGCGTGTTTCCACATCGACAAGGGAACGTTCAATTTCTTCCTCACGCAACTGACGAAGAATGCGTTCCAGTTCTTCAATGGCTTCTCGCAATTCACGCTCAGCCTCACGCTGTTCATTGACTGCCTCTTCTCGTTTTTGTTCTTCAAGATTCTCCTGAGCCTTCTGCATTCGCTTGCGAGCCGCTTCGACTCGTTTTTGAGCCTTTTCTTCTCGCGATTCCGATTTTGGCTGTTCTTTCTTGTTGGAAGATTCGGACTCTTGGGAATCTTTGGACTCCGAGTCCTTAGCTTCGGACGAATCTGATGGTTTGCCATCGCTCTTGTTAGAATCCTCGGGTTGACTCTCCTTCGGTTGTTGCCCCTTGGACTTCCCATCTTTGGGTTCACCGTCCTTAGGCTTGTCCTCTTTGTTCAGTTCTTTTTCCGATTTCGCGTTTGGGTCCTTTGACTCCCCATCTTTGGGTTTGTCCGGTCCATTCTCTCCGTCTTTCTTTTCTCCGTCTTTCTTTTCTCCGTCTTTTGCTTTGCCGTCTTTTGCTTTGCCGTCCTTGTCTTCACGATCTTTCTTTTTGCCATCCTCTGGCTTTCCATCTTTGGACGAATCCTCTTTGGCTTTATCCTTCGAAGTTTTATTGTCGCCTTGCGTGTCCTTTTCCTCTTTTCCTTTGTTGAGATCCGAAGCAACTTTGTCTAGCTGTTCTTTGATGTCCTTTTGGTCACCTGCGGCTTGTTTTAGATCTTGACCAGCTTCGGTTCGGGCTGTTTGGCCACGTTGGATTTGTTCGAGCCTACGAATCTCCTTTTGAATATCTTCCAAACGCGCGCGTTCGTCTCTTAGACGAGTTGAGCGATTTTCACTTTGAAGAAGCTCGAGTAGCTTTTTGAGGTTTTCCCGTCCGACTTCCTGCTCTTGGATGGCGCGAGTGAATTGTCCTTGGGACAGCAAGTCACCGGCCACACTTAGACGTTGCAAAGTTGCCAGTTGCTTGCTCATTTGGGCAGCTTGCATCAATAGCCCAGCTCGAGTTGGATTTGCAGCTGCTTCCAATTCGCTCATTCGAATAAATAACTCTTCCAGTTTTCCAAATCGCTGCGCAAGTTGTTTTTGTTGTTGCTCCAGCTCTTTTGCATTTCCAAGCGTTGGCTTTTTCTCCTGAGCGGACAATGTCTGCGCGTCTACGCTGATGTTGAAAAGCATTGTTCCGACACAGATCAATGCGGAAATTACGGAGTTCACGAAAGTGCTTGGAGTCTTCATTTGAGCGAATCCAACAGTTGTTTTTTCTGTTCTTGCTTGGTCTTTTCTAAAACTTTACTTTGATCGTCTATCATACCTCGGACCATATCAACGACTTCATTGAAATCCTGGATATCGATCATATCGTTGAGAATCGCGGTCAGCGCGACAATGATTTGGTTGCTTTTGCTGATCGAGCTCGGAAGCAGTTCCGACACGTTTGTCTCTGATTTGAAGGAGCTTGAGTAACTCTTTTCAATGGCTCGAATATCGCTAGCCATCGGTGCCCAGGACTGGTCAAGCACTTCGAGTAGTGGCTTTCGAATCTTGTCTTCCAGTCTTGTTCGTCGATCGATGCTGTCAATTCGATTGTTGATCAATTCTTGATTGATTTGATGGATTTCCCGTTCAACGCCGCGAAGCTCGCCCTCGGATTTTGTCATTTGTGATTCCGCTTGTTGCGAGCGAAGCATTTGCATGCGCTCTTGGCGTGCTGGAGTATTATCTTCCGTTTGAATAGGTTCGATAGCTTCACTAGCCTCGGGCGTCGGCTCTTGGGCAGGCTGACCTACGGCCTTTTCCGTTCTCTCGGCTGCTAGCTCTTTTGCCGCATCGGAAGCGGACAACTGGTCATTGTTGTTCTTAGTAGCCCGTTGCATGTTTACCAACAAGTCCCGCATTTGAGACAGTTCGCCAATGATTTGTTCCAGACGTGCCCGCATTGCTAACTCGCGTCGTTCGAGCATGATTAACAACTGCTCAGGAGTCACGACCCCCAACTGGATTAGGCTCGCACGACCGATGTGCGGTTCATCTCGAAGATTCAAATAATCCTCAGCAGCCACGGTCAGCCCGAGCGTTGAGCCAACCTTCGGTGCCAATTGGCCGCCGTCCCGCATCTCCTTTAGGTCCAATAGACTTACGGCTTTGCCGTCGGGCTGAACGCTCAACGGTGTCTTCAACAATGGACTCTCGTCGAGGACAGTTTCTATCCAAGCATCTTTGACATCGTAGTCGTCTTTGATTTTCCCGGACAGCGGAAGTATTGCGTTTTCCGTTATTGAAGTTCCAATGCCCTGCAATACCAAATCGACTTGAGGCGGTTGGTCATTGATCGCGGATACTACAAATTGTTGAATTCTGCTAGAACAGATGCCATCGGTTCCCCATAAACGCAGTTCAATAAGAAGGTTTCCATCGAGCGATCCGAGCGGCATTTGAAACTCGGTTTGTTTTTCACTAATTGCCATCGACTGTTCAGGTAGCTTCGAATTTTCCAAGGCATCGCCAGCACGGACAACCACGTAATCGCATCGTTCGACTGACTTGTTAGTTTGCAAACGCAGTTCCAGCTGGCTTCCCTGAGGCAGTCGCATACCGGTTCGATACGGGATCGTTTCATTGCCCCAAGTTGTCTTTGTGGAACGCTTCAAATATTCAGGGTAAGTGACGTTGATTTTCAGTTCAGTCACCAGCGGTGCGTCAACGCTGCTTAGTTGAAGATTCGAGATCCGAGCATCTCCACCCGTAACGCTAAGCCAAAGAGACTCGTTCACCGATTCCAAAGGCGGACCGTCCAGGACAAACGGTTGCTGTTGCTTGTCCGCAGTCAGCCGACGCATATTGGCACGACCACGATTGCCGGCATTATCGCGATAGTAGACGGTGCAAACCTCTGGGACGATCTTTCCTGTCAGCTTCGCCCAGGTTTTGAGTTGGCAAGCTTGGCCTTTGGGAACCGATGCAACGCCGTCGCGGAAAGGGATCATATAACGTTGCCTCGTATTGCGACCTGTAAAGGTCGGAACGTCCATCTCGATTCCATCGACACCCAACTCGGTCGACCTTGGCCAAGGGACATCAGATAGCGTAAAGAAGCGTTTCGCCCAATGCAATGTCCAAGCTGGCTGGACAAGAGCAGCGATGCAACTTGTTCCTAGCAATACACCTAGGACAACCAACTGCATTTGAAGTGGACGAAAACGGACCAATTTGTTGACGTCGACTGATTCGATGAGTTTAGCAGCTTTATCGCGAGCCAGTTCAAGCAAACCGGAACGTTGTGGATGCTCATCGAGCGAAGTGTTAACCATCGCGGTTGGATGTGCCGCTTGAACCGTCGTGACGAGTGAGCTTTGAAATTCAGGGTGCTTGTTTTCGATAAGCAAAGCGAGCGATGAGTCGCTCCATCGAACTCTCCAGCGCTGCCAAAGGAAATGGGAAAGCAAATAGATTGAAACCGCTATCAACAAAACTAGCATCACGACGCGAACAGATTGCGGCGATTCTGCCGCGCCGAGTTTGGCTGGCAGATAGTCCAGAAGCCCGAAAGTCCAAAACGCAGTCACGAGCCAGATCGCCAAAATAATCAGGGATTGGCTGACAACGAAGCGCGAGATGAGGCCTCGCAAGTCGACCAGCTTTTGTCCGATCGTTTGGGGAACTGAATACGCAGAATTAGGTTTAGAATGGAGTGCACTTTGCATTCCCTTATTTGTAGCAGATTAAGTGTCGATAAGGTTAGAGGAATTCTCGCTCGCGACAGCTTAACTCACGCAGCGGCTGGTCCAAGCTGACCCGTGCAGCAGCCGGTCCAAGCAATGCTACTTCTCGTAAAACCTTCGTTTCCGTTGGCTTCACGCCAACGGGACGACATCTGTCAGCTACCATCACTTACCGACCGAAGAGGTCCCGGAAATCCGCCCGGACGGGTTTCGCCGGTCCGGACGGATTTCCGGGAGAATCACTGCATTTTCGGATGTAGCTGCCAGATGTGCCTCCTCCGGCATGAAGCATAAAGGCACTCAGATTGTAATTTCTGAGCCTCAATGCGCTAGCATGAGGGCCGGATTCGCAAGCGATTCTTAGCCTGCCAGCCCGCACGCTAGCGCGGATTATTCATAGCTAGTCACGGAATTTGGTCTTTTCGGAATTGTGGTGGAATTTTGAGCGAAGCAGCGATTATTCGCTCGTTGAGTC
>JAYTVL010000566.1:0-11873 GCA_043744075.1 Pirellula sp.
AACATCTGGTTTGGTTCCAAGGGAAGCGTCGCGCATCGTGTTCGCAATTCGAAGTCCATCGGTAGCGGATTGCACCAATTCCTTCGCAACTTTGTTAGCTTCTTGTGCGGCGACCCATTCGTGGAAACGAACTCGTACATCGTTTACAACTCGTTGCTCTTGAGCAGTAACCTGCCAGGAGCGGAGAGTGACGTCGTATCGACTTGCCAATTGTGCCAATCGAAGCTTGCCAGCAGTAACGAACTCCTGCCCCAAGAACGCACCACTTGTACGGCTCTTTCCCGGTTGATCCGGATCGGACCTCAGATAGCCTACCTGTGGATTGGGATAAAGTCCGGCTTGGACGGTCGTACCGTTCTGTTGCTGAACAAGGGATCGCGCCTGTGGAATCGTCGGATTGTGTGCTAGCGCCAATGTGACGGTTGCCTGAAGCGTTAATAAACTTGCATCCCGAGTCGACGGTTGTGCAACGTCATGGATTTCAACAAAGTTTGCCTCGTGAACCGCAGGCATAGTTTTGACAACTTCTGCATTTGGCGTAATTCCCGCTGCAAGCAAAACTTTGCTTTCGGAATCTGCATCAATTTGGGTCGAATCAGCGGTTGAAGAATCTCCGTCAAAAGCCGACATCCTACTTTCAGCTAGACTAATCGATTGAGGAGACTCCCCCGCTCTCGAGCCCTTTCCCATCGGAAGGCGATTAACACCCGCAGATTTACAACCGATATTCGCCAGTAACGCACAAAGGCAGATCAAATTCATTAATACTGTCGACGATTGCACTTGCGAAGTCTCCTATACGATCATTTCGACCGTTCCGAATCGAAAAAACAGAACACTCCGAACAGGCGGCATAATGCGAATATCCGGAATCCCACGATGCTAATCTCGCTGCGCAACCAGGTACATAACGGTACTTTTTGGCGTGTCCCCAAGGCGGAACGCATCCTGGTGTTGAGAGCGTCAATTCTAAGCGGTCGTTGGGATGAGGACCGCGAACGCATCAAGCGTGGAATGCAGAAGAGTTGAAAGCTAGCGATGCTACCGATCCGCGAATCCACCTGTCAAAAACGGACGCTAGACTGACGCCCATGGAAACCCAATGAATGCCTTTATGTCAACTGACCAAAAAACGAGATGCTCCCTCTTTGATGATTCGCTGGATAAATGTCCATTGGTCTTCATCGAGCGCAGGGAATAGTTCCATCCCAGCGGGGATACAGTCCATTTCCATTAACGTCTGCGTAACCCGCTTCCGTTCGTCCTTCAGATCCGTGTACGTCAAACTCACGAAAACTTGATATCTCTTGTCCATGGGCGCTGATTTCAGAGGACGGAAGTTTTGAAAATGGCAGTTCAAATTGCCAAAACTCATCGCATTGCTTTTTGCAACCGTCGACTAGATTCCTCCCGTGTAAATGCGTCGATATTCGCCTAAATCAGGGATCGTTTCGATAACGATCGATAGCTTCTAAGATTCCATCGGAAGTCAAGTGTCGCCAAATGAGCAGTCCAACTGAAAACAATTGGCATGTAAGCTGGGCTGCGTTCTTGCGAAGGCTAGAACCGTACTGAGTCATCAATAAGAATTCAGTTTCGATGCGTCGGTCGCCCAAACCGAAGCGTCCAACTTATTGTTTCGGCTTTCTCATTGTGACTCAGGAGGGCGTGTCCTTAAGGGGAAATAGGGGTGACTCAGGACGGCTACTGCGTAGCCAGCAACACGATCGAAAGCTTGCTTCGTGTCGAGGCAAGCCTAAAGTTTGAATTCAATTTTCGCTATGACGCTTCGTAGGCTTTCTTCAACCAACCGACAAGCTCTCGATTTACATCCTTTACTGACGCCAGCCGAACGCGATGGCTGACCATGGCGTTAAAACTTCCAGACGCTTCAAGCCGTTCGTTAGGTTCAGTCTCCTTTAAGTTGATTCCAATATCCAGTCGCACCCCAGTTGATGGCTGAACGATTGCGAACTGCTTGTTTCGACGCAAGCTAACGTAGGCTTTTTTAGGTGAGACTTCGATATCTTTGCCAAACTTGTTGACCGCGGCCAACACAGCATCATAGATCGGTCTTAGTGCCACTTTCGCTCCTGCATATTGAGCCTCTACCAGGGCATCCGTATCAGTGGTCGTGTGACTGTCGGATTCCCGCGACTGCAGGGCGATCATGTTGGCAAATCCGTGCGATAGCCCATGATCGGTCTTCAAAAGAGAAACGATTTCTTTGTGTTTGGTTAGTTTGCTGGAATCGACGATTTTCTTCCATTGCTCCAGTGACTTGCCCGTTTTTTCGGGTAGTCCAGCAATCATTGAAGCTTTCATTTCGGTAGGGGATTTGGCTATAGTGTTTCGTTTCCCATAACGTGTCGTAATCGTAGCCGTAGTTCGACGGTCCCTATATTCTAACGAATTGAAGCCACGGTCTTATCGCGACTTTGCAAATTCCCAACACATCGCGAAATAGAAATGATGACTGCCTCGACAGCCTTAGTCTTCCTCAGGAGGGCGTGTCCTGATTGAGAAATCGAGGTGTCTCAGGACGTTTAGTCCTGAGTTAGCAAAGCTGCGAGTTCGCTTAGCCAAATATCAAAGAAATAGTCTCGAATACCCAACCAAATTCAACTCTGGGAGCAGCGGTATGCCGCGCGACGGGCTTCGCTATACGATCAAAAGCAAAAATCCGAAATTGAAATTGGTTCCACCGAAAGCACCATGAAAGGCATGCAGGACGACATCAAGCATGGTGCAGCGAGGTCCAGCGAGCAACGCAAACGTCTATCTCCGCGTTCAAGGCACTTTGAAGGATCACGAAATCGACACCACCAATGCCGATGGCAAGTACGTCTTGGACGGCGTAGAGACAGGGAAATATTCCGTCTGGGCTGAATTGAACGAGCTGACAAGCCTAGAGGAATCATATCACGGCTTGAAGATGGCAATAGCATAAAAGCAGGACGCGGAAAGTCATTTGATTTGTCGTTGCATGAAGAATGTCGATACGCGATTACGGTTCTCGAGTGGAAATCTAGTTGTCGCCGAACACGCTTGCCCAGGACGAACCGTTGGCCAAATTCATTCTTTACAGATCATGGGTTATACAGCCTGCGTGAAGCCCATGTTCGCTTCGTACAATCCACAGGAACCTGCTGACCGGAGAGCCGTATGCGGGAGAACGGCCTGTACGGTTCGGAGGGAGGGGAGCCGCAATTCAATGCGGCTTTCCTACCCGTATCTCACACGCCTTTCGTGCGTCAGAGCGTGCCACCGGTGCGTCAGAGCATGCCACCCAATTTATCGGTAGATTTCAAGCTGCCCCTCGCCGTAGTTAGATGGTCAGCATCTCTGGCGTGAAGCCAGAGGCATGTGATGAATGGTTGGTCATTCGATGGCATTTCTGAGTGACGTAACAATTCCGGTAACGATTCTATTTTTTTTCGGCTAGAGCCTCATCGATCATCGTTAGAAACACTTGCGAAACGCTTTTATGAAACGCTTCATTGGTCATTGAATGTTTGTCCGAGATAGCTGTTATTCGACGATGAAACTCCCGCAGTCGCTCCTCGCTCGCATCATCTCTCATTGAAAGCCGACCGGATCGCTGGTCCTTTGTCGCTACGTTCTGAACGGCAAACTCCATATCTTGAAGGGATAGTCTGCCCTCGGATGCGCTTCGCAACCATCGATCACATGCAGACCGAAACTCTTCCTTTTCAGTTTCGGACAGACTCGACGTTTGAGCCTTTTGATTTAACTGCTCTACGACGCCCCACTGCAGGACAGGACTGTCGGACATTCGCAGCAACAAACGCGACAATTGACGAGCAGTGAGTTCCTCTCGTTCCATCGCAACGGATAGGTTTGAAAGTTTTTCAACGATGTTCTCTCGATCCCTCTTGCCAAGCGAGGACTGTTCGACCCATGGAATGACTTGCTCCCTGACCGAATATGCGGCCCGCCTGCCTTGGCTCCCTGTCATCATCGCAGCCATGCCGATCATTCCAACGCTTAGGCAAATCGCTCCGATGATTACAACAATCAAACAGGCGGGCCCCAACGAAACATCTTTTTGCGCCCCGCCTGAACCGCGCTTTTCATTGGATTCAGTTCCCATTAATCTTTAAACTCGATCGAAAGAATTTCGAACTTGAGATTTCCTCGCGGCGCTTGAATTTCCACTTTGTCGCCAACTTTTTTTCCGAGCAGAGCCATACCAAAGGGACTGCTCGATAAGATTCGCCCGACTTCGTAGTCTTCGTCCCCGGCTCCAACAAGAGTATATTCCTCCTCGTCGCCCCAAGGATCTTTGACTTTTACCGTAGCGCCAAAACCTACTTGGTCTTTCGGAAGCGTAGAAGTATCGATTATGTGAGCGTTATTGAGTTTGCTCTTTAGCGCGTTGATTTTGGACTGGACCAGACCTTGGTTTTCACGCTGAGCATGGTATTCAGCATTCTCCTTGAGATCCCCCTCCGCCCGAGCTTCAGCGATCTTTTCAGAGATGCGGGGCATTTCTTCGTTTTCAAGTCGTTCGACCTCCGCTCTGATACGGTTGTACCCGTCCCGGGTCATCGGTACATAGTCGCTCATCGTGTACTCCTGTGTCCTAAAACGCTAAAAAAAATTGCGACTCGCCTTCACATTCGAAGAAAAGCCGCATCATGTTTGCAAAATGGCAAACAAACGTCAGGGAACTGGCTCCCATGGGTAGGGCAGGTTCTTTTTAAACCTGTCCCATTGAACACTATCTTTCTCGCGAGCACCGGATTGTCAAGTTCAATCGGCGGTGGCCTCGTATATAGGAAGATGCCTGTAATAAACCTCTAAAGATAACAAATTCAAAGTCGTCACGTAAAGTCTACCGCCAAAACGTCCCCAAGCATCGGGAATTCTGCCATTTGGCTCCCAAGACCCCAAGTAGTCGCCATCTCTTGTCTGAGTCCGAATCAACATCGGATAAAGCGATCCATACCATTTTTTCCATCGGTCGCCCCCCATATGAAACATGACCTGAGTCGCATAATACCAATAGTAGGTGTCCCTTTGGGGATTCTGTGCCGTTCCCTCAGCGGGCGGTCGCTCAATTAACCAGTCCGTCCCACTCTTCATATCCGGATTGTCTCGTCGCCAACCAAGGTACAATCGCATCAATAGCCCCACACTGGTCATAACTGGAGTTGGCAACCGTCCATGTCGAGTCGTCGGTGAATCGGCGGCCTGAAAATTGTATCTGTAAAGGTACTTTTGCGTTTCGCTTGCCTGGGAACCTTCAAGCCATTTTGTGATTCCGCGGTAGGACTCTTTGGAAACACGCAAACCCGAAAGTTCAGCGCTCTTGAGCGCCATCATGCACCAACCGGTCACGCTCGTATCCGATCCGATCTTGGGTTGATACCGCCAGCCGCCTCCTTGCGGGTCCTGGCTTTGGATTAAAAAGTCGATTGCGCTCTGGGCATTTTTCTTGATGGACTCATCTTGTGTCATTCCATAAGCCTCACACAAAGCCAACGTCGCAATAGCATGACTATATAGCCAAGAATTGCCGTCCGATTTTGGGTCTGTACGGACATATAAGTCGCCATTCGGTCGCTGGTTTTGAATCATCCAAGTCAACGCTCTTTTGCACACGTTTTCGTATTTGAACTGACGATGGGTATATCCTGCTCCCTGAAATGACAATAAAGAAAGTGCCGTCGCTGCCGTGTCACTTCGAATATCAACATTTTCAACAAAGTCCTCAAAATGCCACGATCCATCCGCCCTTTGGTACTTGGCCAAAAACAAAAGGCCGCTTTCTATGGCTTGTTCGGTTTGAGGACCAAGAGGTCCCAGGTCAGCTGCAGAATCCTCTTGTTCGCGATTGCGTTTCAATCGTTGTGAAAACGCTGCCGCTGGAATGGGTACCGCAGAGTTCGCTATCTTGGGGCCGCCTGTTTCTGGTCGACGTAACCGATCAAACGTGATATCCGCATCTCTAATTTCAGGCAAAGCGATTTCGCGTTTGATCGGATCGTGTCCCTTGCGTGGGACGTCCAAAAACGGGGCTGCAAACGCGTCGACACTTATTGCTTTAGATGATCCGTCAAGCGTCGCACTCAAACTTGTCGATTGCTTGCCAGTCGCCGCAGAAGTCGAATCGCTTGACGATCTCGATCCCAAGGCAGATTTGCCTATATCGCTTCGGGTCGACATTGCTTGGGACAAGTCCCCGTTGGAATTGTAGTCTGGTGTTGCCCCGAGTTTTGGCCGGGGAACGTTTGTGATCGTGGGCTTGTCGAACTCTGACTTGTCATGCGAACCCCTCTGCAACGAGCTGGGACGGTATGGCAAATCGCTTCCAAATCGATTTAGAGCCTTTTCCAATTCACGATTTGCGCTATTTTCATCGCGAGTTTTTGTACTCTGGAGAATCCCTTCCTTTGAACCTTGAACCGCGCGATGATCAATTTCAAGCTTTGCTTTCGACATATCTGCTATTGCAATGCTGTTCCGGGTCGGAGTTGTCGCCCGAATCAGGTCAGTTTCCGCCGCTTGCAAATCTTGCGTTTGAGTCGTCGGAGAAGAATTAGTCACAGGAACGTCAATCTTTGTCTTATGTCCATCGAAGGCATTTTTCAAGTCCGGTCTGCCAAGTAGTTCCGAAGTGGATGAAATCGTTGGTTGGCTAAGGGATGCTTCCTTTCTAGGCTTGATAAAGGGCTTTTCCTGTAACGTTGACTTGATCTCGTCTTTGACGACTTCGATATTCAACTTGGCGGACTCATCCGGACGCCTTGGTGGTTCTAACGTGGATTGGACAACAATCTGTTCGGTTTGGACAGGCTTTAGATAGTCAGGGCGCGATTCTCTATTCAGAATCGTTGGCTGAAAATATTGCAATGACTTGGATTTATTGGAAGCAGCAACTACTGCGATTTTCTGTTTTTCTGCCGGACCTATGCTGCTAAATAAAACCAAATTCACTGAAATCAACAATAATAGCAAGTGCAACCCAACACTGAAAAGAAATCCAAGCTGAATCGATTTTTCGACTACATCGTTTGCAAGAACTCGCGTTATCATTGAGGTGGCAATCAATATCGTGGGAACACCCAGCAGATAGGACCACGCATTGGTTAGCGGACGCGGATCGTCGAACCGCGTTAGCCTTACGACCAACAACAAGACCATCAGTCCCAGCAGCAACATTGCTGCGTCCAACGCCCAGAGGCCCGAGTTCTTTTTCGTCGCAACTCGATTCAAGATCCCGCCTCCGCTTCTGTCGAAATCTTATAAGACGGAACTTTCAATTTGGTGCACAGGTCCATTATCGAAACGATCGCCTGAAAGGCTACATTGCGATCTCCGCGAATAATTACCATCTGATTCACTGGATTGTCCGCAACCGCACGTTGTAACGTCGACTCGACCTTTTCCAGGGCCATCCGTTCCCCTAGAATCATGTACTGCCCGGAGGAATCCACGTTTACCACCAACTCGGTCGGTTCAACCGTCATCGGTAGAGCGCTTGCCGCCGATGGAAGCTGCACGGGCAATTCCCTGTCATCTTGGGCAAATCGAGTTGCGACCAAAAAAAAGATTAGCAGCAAAAAAACCACATCGATGAGGGGCGTCAAGTTGAGTGAATCGAGGGCTCGGCTCTTTTTGATATGCGTTGCCATGTCGGTTTTCTTGCCCAATTGCCTATGGTCATTAGTATCGCTCTACACCGTCGATTCATCAATATACAAGAACACGTGGATCCGAGCATTAGTAAGGTCAAATAGCACGAAAGAAGTCCCATGCAAGACACGGTTACAAACCCAAAGAACTCCCGTCCGTGGATTTTAGCAGAAAACACGCTCGAAACTGTACGAGAATCGCAATACCAGATGGCGATCCTGCCGTTAGGTGCGACGGAACCGCACAATCTACATTTGCCCTACGCGACTGATATTTACGAAGCGGAATGGATCGCCTCGGAAATTGCAAAAGGAGCCTGGGAGCAAGGTGCACGGCCAGTTGTTCTGCCCACAATTCCATATGGCACCGAAACGAATATGCAACGTTTTCCGTTGGCCATGAACATCATGCCGTCGACTCTTTTTCGAGTCATCGAAGATTTGGTGGCATCGGTGGCCGCCAGTGGCATTCGCAAAATGCTGCTGCTTAATAGTCATGGCGGCAACGAATTAAAGCCGTTGCTTCGCGAGTTGTACGGGAAAACCGAGGTCCAGCTCTTCCTATGCAATTGGTTTCAAATGGCGAAAGATTTGAGTCAGCGCATTTTCGAAAAACCGGACGATCATGCAGGTGAGATGGAGACTTCGATGATCTTAGCCTATCGTCCCGATCTAGTAGTTAGATCATATGAAGGCGGTTTGAACGCTGACGAAGGTGCGGCTCGGCCGATGAGATTCGAAGCCATCGAAAAGGGCTGGGTATCGATCACGCGGCCTTGGCATTTGTTGACAACTAATTCCGGCTGCGGCAATCCACACGCCGCTTCTGCCGAAAAAGGCCATCAAATGATGGCTGGAATTTGCGAGCGGCTCGTACCATTTGTCGTGCAGCTCTCAAATGCCGCAATAAATGAATCCTTTCCCTTCGAATAGTTTGCATCGACGAATGTCGCACAGTTGCGGTTGTCGTGGTTTTCTCGAATAAACCATTCGATGGACTCGTGACAAGTCAAGGACCTGTCATGCTTGCGTCGCGACCCGCGATCACAACGAAACGCGAGGGACATATCCAAAGTGCAATCATTATGGGCCGCTTAAGTTGATGTTCAATTAGCCCCACTTCCGGAATTGCAACTGAACAAAAGCAGCTTTCCTGAATTATGCCGAACGCGGTATAATTCGGACCGTTTTTGGACGATAATCCTCGCACTTTTCAATGATTTGATTGATGAAGTGGGGTGAAATGCTTCCAGGAATATACTGACGTCGGCCTTTTTGGGATTATGCCGACGTCGGCAAAATCTTGGCGAGTGATCTGCATAATCCTGACGGGTTTTCATGACCGTCAATGAAATGATTGACAACGCGTGGTTGAGCTGCCAGATTATGGAGAACGTTTTAAAAGTTTTTGCCGAAGTCGGCATACTTCTTGTTCGAGTGTGCAGCGCGATTTGTTGCGATGTCCGTAAACAACGATCTGTTCGGGAAGTTTGTTCAACCTTTTAGCTAGCCTAAACGATTGGAACTGAGTCATGAAAAAAAGAATTTGGAGTGGACTCGCGGCTTTTTGTGAGCCATTAGGTTGTTTCGCCCTCACCGGACTACAGGTGTTCGGTGTATCCGTTATTGTCCTCACGATTGCCGTCATTCGTACCTTCTGGCCGTTGAGCGAAAACGACGTCCTTGAAATCGTCGAGCGGAATCGCGAATTATTCATATTATTCAAATATGGGATGATGGCGATTGCCGCGACTTTTTTCACATTTTTCTCGATTGCAGTACTTGTTGTGCTTGCGCAGCATTTGCTTGAATCAGGCAGTCCGTCGTCGTATTTGGACGGTTCATACCAAAGCGAGGAAGACAACCCTGATTCCGCCCATCGGTCACCGTACCGATAAGGTCACGACTTTAAGTCGGCAGATCAATGATCGAAGTCAGCGAACAGTTTGCTGACAATATTAATGGCCAATATGGGTTCGATACAAAGCTGGATTCAGGCCGACAACACTCGAACAAACGCATGCACCGAAGGTTTCGGCCGACCGTCTTTACGATGGTTGCATTTTTCCTCGACCTCGGTGATGCGGGGCGCAATTTTTGAAGGAGTACATGGATGAATGGCTCTATCCGTTTTCGATGTTCCTCCTGTGGAAAGCCCTACAAACTTCCTCATACATCGGCAGGTCGCAAAGCCAAATGCAAATGTGGCAATTTCTTCCTCATCCCAACGAGTGACTTTTCGCAATCTGGAAAGGCACAGATAGTTGGACAGTCGTCTGATCGCCATACAGAATCTTCACCTAGGAAAAACAATCGACGCGGATTTCGACGAATCAGTGACCTACTATCCGTCGATGTGTCAACCCTTCCCGTCATGCGTTCAATAAGAACTTTCACTGCAAGTGAACGAACTACGACCTGTTTCTTTTTACTTCTTTTTTTCGTTGTTTTTGGAGCGATTGAGTATAGATGGGCAAGTTATGATATTGAGTCTGGAGGAAAGCGCCTCGAACCAAGCGATGGTCAATTTCCGTGCCAAGTGTGCGGTAAGCCCGCAACGTGGGCATTCAATAGAACTTCGGTGGTCGGTCGAAAGGTAGTGACGCCACGCCATGTGATTGTGTATACGCAGGACGTCGGCGACGCTCATTTCTGCGGACGGCATTGGTATTTCCAAGGTGACGTCATCGCCCGAATTTTGGTCAATTCCGTGCTTTTGTTCGTGGTTGCGATCGCTATTACCTTACTCATTATTTCCTTAGGGTGCTTATTGTGGTACCCAATGGATTGGCTTTTGAAAATTACACGTTTCCTAGTACGTCCGCATTGAAATTGCGAACAAAGGGTTGCAGACGAAGCCCTCGATCGGCCGCTTTGACCTGCTTTGAGTCAGCTGCTCATGCTCGCTGAACCCAGTCGTTCGGCGGCAGGCGCCCTGAAGACACTACTGGAAACATGAAGACCATTCGCATCCTCCTGGCTCTGTTTTTCGGCTGGTCACTCCTGAAAGCGATCAGTCTCTTGTTCCGCTCGGCCTCGATGGACCGCATTGTGTTCGAATCCGCTGGCCTTGGCTGGTTGTTCTGGCTTTTGCTCGTGTGCTCCATCGCGGGCTACTGTGTTGCCCTCGAGTACGTCAGGCGTCCCACAGAAGTCCCTTTCTGGCTTGCACTCGCTGGCGTCGCAGCCGACCTGGCGATCACCCTCGTCGCCGTTGGAATCGGTTTCTCCACGCCGGGTCTGACGAGGCAAGCGTTCATCGCGAGCCGGCAGGAGCGCGGGCTTTCCGTGCGAGAGGAGATGCTTACATTGATGGAAAATCCGGCGATACATATCATTCCAGTAGTGATTGCGGTTATCGTCGCCGCTGTGTGTGCCGGATTGCTCTACGTGGTACGCTGGAAATCGCATGGTTCTTCGTTGCAAGTCCCAAGTGAGGCAGCGGGGCCGTAGGCTGGGTAGCTAAACCGTTCGCAAGCTACCCAGACAACTCACCCCCGAACGATCCGATGAACGCGGCGCTGCGGTTATTGCGACTGATCATGGAGCCAAATAGGTTATTAGATTAGAACGATCTTTTAATTTCCTTTTCACCCTGAACTCGTCGACCCCAGAAGCGTATGGTATCGGCTACAATATTGTCTTAAGAGAGGAAAATTTAATGCAACTCACAGCCGTTTTTATGCAGGTTCCTGAGGGATTCATTGGCTTTGTCGAGGAACTACCGGGTGCCAATACTCAAGGTGAGACTTTGGAAGAGGCACGAGAGAATTTGCGTGAGGCCGTCCAAATGGTATTGGACGCCAATCGCGAAATAGCGGAAAGATCGATCATCGGAAAGACAGTTTCAAAAGAGCCCTTCGATTTGTCAGCCCGATGAAGCGAATTGATTTGGTTCGACATCTAGAATCTCATGGATGCGAGTTGCTTCGAGAGGGTTCGAAACACACGCTCTACATCAATCCGTCCAACGAACAAACTAGTGCCCTGCCGCGACATCGCGAGATCAATGAATTTTTGGCTCGAAAGATCTGTCGTGATCTCGGTATTCCACAAGCGTGACCGACGAACAATCGATTCCACCGAAGTCGCGGTCACTGGTTCTCGAAATGGTAGCTTTACTTGCCGCGACATCGGTTAATCGCAATACCGTTCATGTTTATATCAGCCGGAACGCGCTAGCGTCCGGTTTAGCCGCGAAAACCGGACGCT
>JAYTVL010000567.1:0-11853 GCA_043744075.1 Pirellula sp.
TTTCCATTTCGCAACGTTGGCATCTGCGCGTTACTGCACCCAACGTTGCTTGACCGGGTCTATCCCTCAGGCGGATCGTTACAAAGGATCAAGGGATGACCGTCGCCCGGACAAGGGTTCGACACTTGGCAGTAGTCTCCCCGACAGGATTGGCCGAATCGAGTTTGCTTTCGCTACGGACTGGTTATTCTCCTCAGGTTGCTCTCCACCTTTCATCGCTGAAACGCAGTTACCAATGTTGGATTCAGGGCGGTAACGTTACCCTGGTTAGGACTTTCACCCAACTGTTCATACGCCTTCAAAGGCGCACTACCCGTCACGCTCCATGTGACGTTGCCTCTAAAACCAAAGGTTTTTGAACTGCGGACGTCACACGGAGTGTGACGGGTACTATAAAATCACAGCCCTCTGAGCGTTCCACCTGGTGGCCTGGTACCTTTCAGTCGGCCGCTCGCCTAACTGCAATGTCGACCTGGGGTTTTCAACCGCTGGGGGGTGTAGCCATATGGTTCGACGGCTTTCGCTATCGCATTGGTGCCGTTATGACGTTAGAATAACGCATGCCAATGTCCTACTCAGAATGGCTTCCGCCCCATTGCTGATACCAGCAATGGGATTTACCATTGATTACCGCACGAATTCATTTGAATCGGGACAAATCGAAGCGAAAAGTGTAGTGGCTTAGAAATGACTGGTCAAGCTGGCGAAACCGCGAGTGAGAACACCCAGTAAAAACGTTGATGAAACCACATCCTGGATGGGTGGCAGAGCGGTTTAATGCACCGGTCTTGAAATGAATGGTTTTCCCTGTGTTTTTGCAGGTTTCTCAGGGTTTTTTGCAATTGTACCCTTTCCGAAAACCCACCAAAACACCCCCTTTCCGCACCAAAAGGGTACAGTACCCTTCGGTGTAACGACTTGTTTAGAAAATCCAGATATTGCACCCTACCGAAACGAAACTGGACAGCCTCAAACACGTGCAAGGCCCTTGCACCTCAAAGCTTCAAAACGTGACATTGTCCCGCATCGTTGATATCGGCAAAGTATTGAGCAAGCGCCGCCCATGCTCGCTACAGTGTCGCTCTAGAAATGTCCACCATGGTGGACAACCGTACCACTGCGGAATCGTCACCGGCTCTTGCCGATATTGGTTCCGCTTCCATCGCTCGTCATCGTCCCAACTCGATTGAATTCGTAGGCAAGCAGCTTGGATTTCGCCCTAAAAGATTTTTGATATGCTTTCGATATGGACGCAACAGAGACAGCAATTCAACGGAATTTACATGGCAGGTGCATTGTTTGTGATGAAAAACACCAGCAAGCGACTAAGAAAGCCAAGAAGAAAACGTAGGAAACAATGACCGAACAGTATTCGCAACCGCCGAAACCACCGCCTGTCAGTGAAGACCCATTTGCTGTTTTGACCCGAGAATTAAATCGAAAAGGAACGTATACCCGTAATCGAAAAAACTCAGACTCGTTGTTGACAGTTTTCGACTTCTCGTTCCAAAGCTACTGTGCTCCCGTTGTCATTAAGATCCTGTGGGTTGTATTCGTATTTCTTTGGGCAACGGTGGATTTGATATTTATCGCAATAGCAGTACTGACTGAACATCAAGAACCCATAATAAACCTTGTACCACTGGCGTTTCTCGTTCCTTTGTTCTTGATTTATAAAGTCCTAACGCTGCTACTTGGGCGATTATTGTTTGAATTCGCGTTGGTAATTTTCGACATTCGCGATTCGCTGCATTTGATAGCCAAGAATGCGCGACGCTGATTGAAGATCCCAGAAGAAAACACCAACTATTCCGGAGTGCGTTCATACTCTGATGTGTCAAACGCCTCCCGGCGTTCGTTGGCTGATCGTGAGAACAACGAATAAAGCATGCCGAACCGTGGCATAGACCAAGGATCGCCCGCCACAAACGGAACAACGTAGGCAAGTCTTCATGAAACACCCAATTCCTGAACAACTTGTTGAACACGTGAATCGCAACAACTCGCTGAACCTGGGAAAACCCGAACACAATAATGCACATGGGCTCTCACAAAATCGCCGGATCGATACCCAAAGAAACCGCAATGGATGCTAGATCGGCGTGCGATATAGGATCGTCACGCAATGGAACACCGACACTCTCCAAAAGGATCGCCGGATCAATTCCCAATTCGGCTGCGATGTGACGCGCCATCTCGGCTGTAAGTACTCGAATCGGATGTGGTGATCTCTCGAGGTTGGTAATACGACGTTTTAGTGCAATCACTTCGCTATCCTCAGTTGGTTTTTTTCCAAATTATCAATGCGTTGTCGCAATTCTCCAAACTCAGTCAATGGTGCCAAAGTCGCTAGGATCGCTTTAGCGGCTGCCAGTCTATCGCGTGGCTCTTCGGAACTAAGCAACTCAACCAACGTAGCTACCGCCTTGCAAGCTGCATTGGATAACATGCCAACGGCCTGGTTAGTCGCCACCGAACGCAGCTCGGCAACCCTACCTTTAAATTCACTAGCAGATGACAAGTGGTATCCCACGCTCTCACTGCAACCGATCGTTTTTGCAGCCTGGGAAATCGTCGAACCGGTCGCAACCTCGACTGCCAAAAGTTCTTGAAACCTGCTTTTTTTAGCCATGGCATTGGAAATCCAGGAAAATGAACAAACTGTGTGCACTATTTATGGGGCCTACGGTCGCGTACGGTTGAGATCGGCGCCCGGAAGTACCTTGGACATAGGGGAGGATGGGTGACACCTTTTTATTTTCTATCATGGTAACACGTGGCACCTTTGTTTTGAGAGAAGTAGCCTTTAGTTCACTGGTTTGTCTGCTACGTAGACTTCGCACTTCATACTTTGCGTCCTCCATTGCTTGTGACAGTCCTTCGAATCGTTACGCCAACGCCGATCGATCCAAACTGTTTGCGGATTACGTCGCTCACCAGCTGCTCGGTAGATCTGGCGACGATGATACTATCGTGAATCGTGATGACTGGGACATTCTGCAAACATATCCGCGCGACATTGTCTATCATCAACTTCGATTCGAATCGCTGACAGTCTCTTGCAAGGTTCTGGTACTCTTGTCGTTTGGCTTCAATGACGAAATTCGCCACGGATGGAAAGTCAGTTGCGAAGATCTCGAACAGTGGTAAGCGTTTCGTTGTCGCATTTTTCGCAAAGAGCATGATCAAGAATTCTCGCTTGATCTCGGCTCGACTGCGTTTTGGTAAGGATCGATCCCGCAAATATTCGTAAAGAATTCCCTGCGAACACAAAGTCAGGAATCGACCAACACCACCACAACCAGCACTCACACCACACCCCCCAGCACTCTCCCCATATGTGGTGCTTATTTTCCGGGCTGTCAAAACACCTAAAATGAGCGGCTGACAATTGGCAATGTCCAGTTCTACGACTGGTTCCCCTGCAATTTCTATGCGTTCCCGAACGCTTTTCGGTAGTCCAGTGAAGCTTGAATGGAATCGATTGTACGGACAACGTACCGCGTACCAATCGCGTTGTTGGATCGCTCGGCAACAGTATGAATCCCAACCAGACGTATCGGTATCTAGCGGGATTCTCGCTTGTGCGAAGCAAGCTGCCAACGCAATGCCCGTATCGTCGCTAGGCTCTATCCTAATGCGTTGGCGCGATGCTATCGGCCTTTGGCGCTGCAAGCGATACGGATCGCATACCGGCGTTCTGTATCGCTCTGCCAGTCTCATCGATTTGCAGAACCGTCCCACTGAATAACGCGGATTGCATTCGATGAAACCAAGCTTCTCGGATTCATGTATGACTTTCACGTACTCCCTGCCAATCAATGTTCGTAATTGTTTTGAGTGAATGCCGATCCAATGTCCGCTACGTCTCTCGTCCGTAACGGCTGTTGCGGCCTGTAATTCGCTCAGAAAAACAGCCATTTGATCGGACGTTGGGTCCGAATTGGCGGGGATGTATATCTCGTTTTGAAGCATGCTTGAAAACGGTTTATTCATCGTCCGTCCTCTCCTCAATAACTTCGTGCAATGCGACGTCCCACGCCTTGCCTGGCTTCATTGCTGCGATGACTTTTTTTCGAAGTGCTGGCGGTATTGCGTCGCTATGATCTTCATTTGTGATGTCATTGATGGCACGATTGATCTTTGATACAAGTAGGCCACGACGATAGGCACTTTCCAGTATGTCATCGCTAGGAACAAGTCTCTTTGGCAGGTGCTTTTTTAGTTTGCCTTCAAGCCATTCAAGAAACTGCGGCGAAGTGAACGCGTTCAACTCAACACGCCTGCCGGAGTTCATAAATTTAATTTCATCCGCCGTCATAGATCGCGGATAATTATTGCCATTCGTTTTGAAGCCTTCGGACGCAAGCTTGTACTTTTTGACGTCCGCTAGTCGCAAGCCGAAATCGATAGACGTAATTTTATTTTCGAAGTGATAAGCCACTCGGTCTTGTTCTTGCGCAGACTCGGATTCTGTTGTTAAGCATTCCGCAATTTCGAAACCGTACTTGTCGAAATCGTGGACGATAAACAACGGTACTCCATTTTCACCTCCGCAAACGTGGTCGACTAGCTTTCGCGCTGCAGCAACCGATTGGCCTTTGCAACTCATGATTGCCAAGTCGAATCGCTCGGCTATTTGTGCCTCCTTGATAAGCGGTTCGAAGCCTTCTTTTTCGATATACAAAATGGCCGCGAAGCGCTCATTCTCTCGCTCCGATGGCCATTCAATCGGGATACCACTAATGCATAATTCGTGGTCGGAAAGTCGATCCTTAAGAAACGTTTCAATTGCAATGGTCCCAACGGGGATACGTACGTCGTGCGCGGTATTTGGAAGCACAAATGTTCCGCGCGGATCCGCCGTTATTTTCCAATCTACATCATGCCGATTCAAGTACTGTACGAGAATGGTTTGACTGAAATAACTAGCATCGATATCACGCCCAGTCAGTTCTTTAAACTTCTCTCGTGAAGCATAGTACATTTGCCTCTTTGAGACCGTGTACATTCCCTTTCCCGACGCATGTGCATACGCTTCCGGCAGAATCTCGTCTGCGATGTCTGAGAAGTTGACGCGGTCGGAATAGTAGTATTCGCGTCGCGATCGCGCATGCGAATGGCGCTCTTCCGCTTTGCGTTGTTTGGCCCAGCCTTTGGTAACCGATGTTACCGCGTCGATGATTGATTTTGAATCCATTTTTATTCCTCTACAATAACGGATGATTTGCCACGATCTGCATACGAAACGTTTGGACACGCCATATGAAGAACCAAGATTGTTGGCTCATTGCGCCCAGCTCTTTGCTCTTCCAAAAGAGAGTCCAACGACATTCCATATAACCCAAGTTGCCGAAATGGATTGATTATGCCTGGCGACCAATTAACGCCCGGTATGATGCGTCTTGGCTTCTCCTCTTTTGGGCAGTACGCGAAACACGTCTCAATGACCCAAGGCAATCCTTTGGTCTCACCAAGTACCTTTCTGTAATTGAACGACTTAGAGTCGCCGCCCGCTAACGTGCAACGTGCCTGCAAATGATCCTTGCCGACCAGACCCAACGCTTGCGGCTTGACTGGCGTGGTCTCGGTCTGCATTGCTCGCAACAGCAAGGCAACTTTTGCCTTGTCTATCGAATCGCCAACCACCAATTCAGATAACATGGTCCGCGCCATACCCACCGCATCCAACACTTTTTTTTGCTTCGCGGTTCCCGACAACCCGCGAAACTCGCAAACGAACTCCCGGACCAAACGATCCTCATGGCAAATGTTCGCGGCAATGAGTCTCTCCAATTCATCGACCCCGTACCATGAAGGATCTGTTGGGTTCGACGGCACCCATTTTTTCCAATTAGGATCCGACGCCACAATCGAACTTTGCTCGGATTTCCAAGTAATCGAAAGGGATAGATGCGGATTCAACCAACAGTAATCCTCCGCAATTTGTAAGAATCGCAGTTTTGATCGGTCGAGAATTAACCTAGCTAAATCTGGCCACTCGACTGTTATTTTTGTCCCGGACTTGATAATGTTTGATTCCGTTTGCTTGTGATCGATTTTGGGTTCTTGTCGAATTCGATCCACACCGACGGTTATCTCGTGTCGCTTGCCCAACGCCTCAACGATTACCTTGCCTTTTCCGCAAAGAGCGAAAGGCATAGCAACAACGGTCTTGAGTGCGTTACCTTGCGCACCGCGACTAGGCGAAACGTAGGCTTCCCGCGATGACACCCGAATCGAGAAGTCAAGCACGGACTCAATAACGCTAGCTGGAATGCCTGGCCCATTGTCCGATACGGATATGCCTTTTTTGTCGACGACAATCGCGATCTCTGGCGCAACCCCTGACTCCTCGCAGGCATCTAGAGCGTTGTCCATCAGCTCTTTCACGCAGACCAGTGGCCATTCTGCTACTTGGTGGCCCGTCTGCGCGATTAGCTCTTTCCGGGACAAAAAGTCTAGGCTTCGGCTTGTGTTGAAGTGTTGCCTGTTTAATTTTGTTGCGGCGGTACTAGACTTCCGGCTATTCGTTTGCATAATGATTCCTTAGTAGAGTGATAGTCGCCTTTGCCGGGCGCGCAGAAAAAGAGAGAACCGCCAGTACCTGGCGGTTTTTTATTTGGCTACGAAAAAAACGCTGGCTCTTGGCTTGCTGGCTTACGGGAACGCTTTGCGGGTCGCTCCATGCTCGCTGGATGCCTACGACTGAGTAGGAATCTGCCTAAGTCGCTCTCTGAGATTCTCCAACGTGGTCGCTTGCTGTTGGCGGATCTCGCTACATTGCACGCTACGATTTCGCCCGCGTGAATCATCTCGACGATACCATCGTCCGACGTGCCAAGTATCTCGGCTGCCTCTTGTGGCGTGTAGTGTTTCTCGACTTGCATTTTTAATTCCCCATGTGCATCGAATTGTTAATTTGTCCGATGCATTAACTCTCACATGGGTTAGCTTGCGAGTCGAAGGCTACCAGCGATTTGGTAGGCGCGATTGTTTCGATTCGAACGCTTGGCGTTGCGTTTGATTGGCAGAAAATTTCGATAAAAAAAGCCTACCAGCGAATTGGTAGGCTTTTTGGTATGGTCGTTTTGTGGCTAGTTAGTGCTTTCAATGGTTTCCAGGTCGTTCTAGCCATCGTTTCAATGTCTCAGCGGTCGTTTTGTCGTTCCGGTCCAATGTTCTGCGGTATTCGATCGCTATTTGCTTGTAGCTTGCGATTGGGTTTTGAGACTTCATTTCTCGATACAACTGAGTAAATCCGGGGAACTTTGAAGTCTCAACTTCCGTTTGTGGATCGTTCGCTAACTGGCGAACTCGGACAATCAAGCAGTTCAGTTCTGCCCTTGCGTTTCGCAGTTGTTCTATGGACGGACAACCTTCATTCAATTGCTCGAACAAGTGCGAACAACTTGTCATAGGCATTTCAATACCTATCCCAACCCGACAAACCGTATCGATGTCTGATTGCAAACTTTCAACATATGATTCGTTTGCAAGTTCAGTCGAAAACATCATCTCGGACGATTGCAACCTGACATAGATTGAATCGAAATGTTCCGCGATGCTTTCTAAATCGTTGGTCACTTTGCCACCTCATCGCATTCGATTGGCAACAACCATTGCCGAACAACTTCGGCGGCTGCTTGTAGGCGTGCATCGCTTATCCGCTGGCGATACCTTGCGGACATATCGCGTTCGCTTGGAATGTGCCCCATGATCGCTTGGACGGCCACTATGTCGCCCGATTCCTCAGCCTGCGTTTGGAACGTCCTGCGCAACGAATAGAAGCCCCTGCCGTCTTGAATGCCTATCTTCTTTAGAGTCTGGCGGAAATAGCCTGTTACCCGCTGTCCGGTTCTTGCATCGTCCGTGAAATCGTTCCCTCTCACAGATAAGAAAAGCATTTTGGAACCGGTCTTGGGTCGTGTCTCAATAACCGTCTTGAGTGCCGCGATTGTTTCCGGCCATAGTGGTATCCTTCGGTGGGTGGCGGTCTTTGCTCTAGGATAGTCCAGCCAACCGCTTTTTAGGTCGATCGCCTTCAATGGCAGGTCGGCAATATCTGAGTTTCCCAAACCGCCTTGCAAACCAAGAAGGATCATTGCTCGAGTGATCGGGGTAGCTACCTTGAGCATTCGGCGGATTTCGTCCGCTGTGAAGTCCATCGCCCCCCGTTCAAGACGATGTTGCCTCATTGCCTTTGCGTTTGGCTTCGAAAAGCTTTGGCCATATCGCAATGGCCGGTCAAGCATGCAAGAGTCGTAAGCCCACTTAAACATCGATCTCGTTTGCTGAACACGTTTTGCCAGCCCGTTGACTCCGTACCGCTTCGATAGTTCGTTGCGTATCCGGCCTAGGTCGGTTGAGTCGATGTTTTGAGCAATGCAATGCTTATCCAAGACAGTGAGTATCAATTCGCAGTTTGCAAGATACTCATCGAACATTCGTTGCGACAATTCGCCAGATTCAACCCGGTCTTTCTTGAATTGGCAAAACGCATTGCAGATGTCTAAAAGGGTACAATCGCCGACTTGTACCCTTTTTGGTTCGCCAAAAGGATCGTCTTTGCAAGCAAACCACTGTTCAAGCGATTTTTGGCCGGTCGGATCTTCATCTAGACTAAGGAAATACCTTCGCCTGCCGCGGATTGTCTTGTACCAGTACCCCCGGCCCTTGTGAAACGATAGGGTTTCGGCCTTTCGGGGTCGCTTTGCCTTAGATTTTTGGCTAGAATTCGCCACGTGCTCACCTTTTGCCTTTGAACGTAGTTGGTGGGTACCGATCCTGAGTCGTTCCAAGCGACAAAGGAGCACCTTTTTAGACTGCCATAGCACCTAAAAGGGTACAGAAAAGGGTACAAACCTTTTTCCCGTCGATCAAGCTCCCGACGTTAAAGGCAGAATGACCAATAAAAACATTGGTATTTTGCAATCCTGGATGGGTGGCAGAGCGGTTTAATGCACCGGTCTTGAAAACCGGAGTAGTCGTGAGGCTACCGTGGGTTCGAATCCCTCCCCATCCGTTGATTGCCCTTGGCAATCTTCAGCGAAAACATCATTTTTCGTATTTTTTCCCAATGTTTTTGCGGGTTCTTGCGTGTTGCTTGCCGTTGCCTGCGGCGTCGTTTTTGTACCGTGTTTTTGTCTCGCGCGCGTCGTTTTTATCTCGCGGTCAAAACCTGTGTTTGCTTGTCCTCTGCCATCATCGTTTGGCAATTCGTTCGCTGCCTGTCTGAAATCGTCCTCAGTTACCAGCAGATAGCTCCGTTGTGCAATCTTCGGAGAATTTCCAAGCCACGCACAAACCACATGCAGCGGAAATTGCCTCTCTAGCTCGGTCTGACGACTGGCTCGCATGGAATGAAATAGCCGCTTCCAAGGCATGATCTCTGCTTTGCTGAGAATCTTCAAGAACTGTGTCCGTAAATTGGCGTTCTTCCATCCAGTCCCAGTATTTGCAGCAGCCCGATAGGCAGGCTTGTCTACGATGAATTCCGCATCGAGCGGAGCGAGCTCTCTCGCTTCTTTCAAAATCTTTCGTAGCTCTGGAAAGAGGGGGCATTGGCGAACTCCCCTACCCTCATGATGTTCGACCTTGGGCTCTGGGATCGAAAGCTTTGATTTTTCCCAATCGACGTCCGACCATTTGATAGAGAGTGTCTCCGACGGAGTTCGGAGCCCGCCGTATCGGCTGAGAGCAATGATTACTTTCCAAACGGGGTTGCAGACCTCTAGGATGGCTTTGACCGTTGCTTCCGGAACCTCGACGTTACTTTTTACACTTCCAACCGTGACCCGAATTCTTGAAAAGGGATTAGAACTAAGTAGCTCGAAGTCACAGGCATCTTCAAAAATTTGTCTCGTAATTCGGATGTGCTTCTGGATCGTCAGCGACGCGAGCTCTCGGCCACGAAGATGATCTAAGAACTCCTTTGCGTGCCCTCGTGTGACTTGATCCATACGGATTTCATCTGCCAAGAACCTGACTACGTTATCTCGAACCTGCTCCCAAACAGCGACCGTTCCAGGCTTCCTCGTTTTGCCTGCTCTCTTAATAAAGTCGTCAAAGTACTTTTTGACTGTCGGGTATTCCTTCTTGGGTGGCGAGACAGCGGGTACAAGAAGTCCGACACTCTCGAACTTCTCCCGAACAAAGCTACCGTCCTTGCTGAGCCAAGTAGCATCATCTTGCGGAATCGGAGCCCCAAGAAGTTTTGCACTCAAGATCGATTCCAGTCGAGTTTGAATTTTTTTGGCAATCGAAAGCGAGACTTTTCCAAGGTGTACCGTCTTGCGATCCTTCTGCTCGTTGTAAAAAAGAATCCGCCGAAAGCCTGTCTTTGAGGTTGCAATGGATGACATGATTCTAGGGGTCTATTCCGATTGAGGGCTATTTTGCGTTGAGTTGTATGGGGTGCTTCTGCTCGTTTGAGACTCGATGAACTGGTTGATGTCCGTCACCGAGTACCTCTTTATCTTGCCAAACTTGACGCACGGCAGTTTGCCAGTATCTGTCAGGGTCCAAAGGGTTCGCTCGCTGATGCACATCATCTTTGCGGCATCTTTAGGTGAAACCAGTAACCGTTGTTCGTTTGAGGTCATGATTGTCCCTCACTTTGGATCGTATCCGGATCACGGCGATTGATCATCTGGTTTTTTGAAACTTTTTTCTGCGTTCGATCGTCCTCCGATGGCTGCGAAGCAAGCCAGTCGTTGAAGTCAGTCGAACGCCAACGAATTGAACCGCCAATCTTGATGGGCGGAACGATTGAGCCAGTGTCTACGAGACGCCATATCGACCGAGTGGATAGCTTCATCCGCTTTGCGACATCGTTCACCGTGAGTAAATCAATCGGTGTATCTATTTGTGAATTGATATGCTTGCTCATTAGAAAAGGTCCTTCAACGGATCGTCAGGTGACGTTTCCTTGGTTCGACGTTTCTTACGTTTCAGTTGTCCTGGTTCTTCGCCTGATTCAGAACTGGCGATTGTCGCTGCTTCCCTCTTTTTCGGCTTCCAGTGGATATCCACCCCAAACCGACGCGCCTCATCCTCGGTCCATGGTTCGAGTATCTGGTTCATGGCTGGTCTCGGAACAAAGGCCGCTACTGATTCGTCTGTCGGTTTCAGTTGCTCATGAAAAAGCCACTTGCCATCGATCTTGGTTTTGAATGTTCCAACGGATCGTGTGATGCAGTAACCAGATAACCCGTTCGAGAGGCTGCACGGCATGATGTCCAGAAGCGTGCTTGGTAGAACGGCCTTGCGAACTTGCGTCGAGTAACTGACGGTCGACGAGTTTTCTTTCGAACTTGTATAGCTGTAAGACTTCTCGACGAATTTCTGCTCGCCTATCAGATTGGAAACGTATTCCGCCGTCGAAATGCACTCCAACCTTCCAACAAATCGGGTTCCGATTTGGCCCAAGAGTTCATCGCAACCGCACTGTCCGTAAAGACTATCATCCCTTAAACCTGAAATACTTTGAAACGCGATCACGAGGCATGCGCCCTTGGAACGCCCCTTCTTGGCTAAAGAAACCAATCCATTTAGCTTCCCAGCATCTGCCAGCTCATCGAGAAAAAACCAAGTACGACTAGTTTGTGATTCCGCTTTGTTGAGCGTGACGTCGGAAGCTCGCTTAAAAATACATCGGTTGATGCCGTCGATCGAATGCCTGCTTACCTCTGTATTGCCGAGGACCATCACATAGTCCTCCTTGGCCCAATCTTTGAGTGATATACCGGCATCAGCATGGCTCCAGCATGCGGCAATCGACTCGAAGGGTTGAATCTTGACTGCGATGGAAGGCATTAGATTCGAAAGGAGCCTTGGGTTTGAAAGGTAGTT
>JAYTVL010000568.1:0-11845 GCA_043744075.1 Pirellula sp.
GTCGATCATAAGTCGGGCTGAACCGGACGCTAGCGCGTTGCGGCTGATTAGCCGAGGGGCGCTAGCCCACGGTTTGCGGCCCATGTTGTGATCGATGCCGGTTTTAGTACCGTCTGCCCGCTCATTTCATCTTGATCGCATTGGCGATGATCAATTCTCTCAATTGCCAAGCTGCCAAACCTTTGTTTCGATAGTCAGTTTCCCATACTTTGTTCGGTACGCTAAGCATCCAGTAATAAGTAACTTCCCAATTCCGAGTGCTTGTTGGCTTCTTCGGATCACCGAACGACATCGCAATATCGACTTTTTTGGGTAACCAACCCTTGCCAGTATCAAACCAATTAGCCATCAATCGGACCGTATTTCGTGGAGGATCTTTCATCACGTTGAGTGTCGGCATCCCCCCAACCTTGTGATCAAAAAAGACATCGGTGAATACTTCATACTTGGGTGTGATCTTGTATTTTACTTTAAGCCCGTCTTGCACTGACTCCTCATCGTTTTTTCCAAATCTGTCAAAGACTCGCTTCAAACTGTCTGTTTGAAGGCTGAAAATACTTCTATTTTCGAAACTGCTACTTGAGATGATGGGGATCTCGAAGGGACTACAAAAAGGACGAGGCTCGATTAATTCTTCATCGTTCTCAAGCTTCGAAAGATCAACGCTGCTACGCGGCTTACTAGATCCACGAAGAAGACGTAGCACCTTGCCGTCGAAGACGAACATCATGTCACCTGTCTCAGGAATGCCTGGACCTTGGCTATTAAATTGAGGCGAGAACTCAAATCGTTGCTTTTTCTCTTTGGCGTTTAAACAATGAACAAACCATTCATCTTTGCAGGAACAGAAATCTGGGTCAGGATAGTCTTGAACATACTCGACCAACATGGCACAGGAGTATTCTTGAAAATTATTCCGGTTTGCAAGGTACGATTCGAGCTCAGCTTTTTTTCCAATCTGCTGAGCCTCTGAACCCTGTGATAAAAATGTCAGAAGAAAAATGAATGTGATTCTGATGCGAGTTTCACCTGACATAATAGATCCTCATTGTTTTTCGGTTTTCGGTTTGTTCAGAGGCATTCAACGAAAATAGCATTTCCGCTAAGGCGAGCGGCGGTTACAAAAATACCGACCGTAGTAGAATTCGCAAGACTTCTAACCGCAATTGGTTGAAGACACTGAACTCTTGCGAGTCCAACTATTGGTATGAACCAATCTGCCGCTCGCCTAAAGGCAATCGTCACCACTAAGGGCGTCGTCCCATATCCACCATTGAGCAGGTGGCGTTTGACTTAAGACTCAAATAAGCTGCCTTACCAGGATCGTTCCAATTACTTAGTGGAATTGATCGCATTGCTTCGTCTGGTTCAACGCATTCATGCGCGTTATTGCATCCCACACATCCGTAGTCTGGTATTCGATTTCCTAAAAAACCAAAGCAAGACGCTGTAGGGGTTAGATTCCAGCAATTTTGGCTATAACCCTTATTGCTGTTCAAAACCTGTGATGCAAAGACGAAAACAGCGAGTGCAAACGAAAATCTACTCATAATTTACTCTCCATCAAAAACCAAGGAATCTACGAAACCAAAACGTGACACACTATTTGAAACCACAAAGTTCGCGCCTTCAGGGATCGCCAGCTTCGTCTGTGCCGAAAACTCGAGCTTTGCAACTTTTTTTGTCGACGATTTCACTGTGATCAACAGGTCCATAGGGCGATCCCGAACTAAATCTAAAAGTATTAACTCATGTTCTTCGACCGGATATTTTTCCCAATCCCCGAAAACGAGAACCTCTCCGTAGAATTTATCACCGACTCGCTTCATTACAACACGAGAAGGCTTCAGGCGAAAAACGGATTCATTTCGAAGCGACACTGACATAGCGCATATCGTCTTCTTCGTTTCACGATCGTTGACTCTC
This sequence comes from Pirellula sp., assembly GCA_043744075.1. Taxonomy (GTDB): domain Bacteria; phylum Planctomycetota; class Planctomycetia; order Pirellulales; family Pirellulaceae; genus JBKCUI01. The sequence goes on from JAYTVL010000568.1 coordinate 1,927, forward strand.
ACAACTTCGGCAAGAGATCCAGAAACTCGCAGTTGTTTGTGCATTTCATCGGATACATCAAATTGCAAAACACACTTGCCATCATCATCTTTCGAAAATATTTGTTCAGGCACTTTCAAATAACCCATTTCGGTTGAAAATACAAGTTGCTGAATCTTGTCAATCGGCACGTTCAAATGAACTGGAATTTCCAAAGTCTTCATGCCTTCCGGAATAATGGCTGAATGGCTTTCCAACGAAATAGGCGAAACAAAGGTTGCTGTGAGTAGCACCATCAATTTCACTCCTGAATCAAACGTAACCGTGACAGTCTTGCCATAAGGTCCTGGGGTCAATTGCGGTTTAATGTACGCAATGAAATGAGATTCTGATTTCGGCTCCACAATCTGGCTACTGCTTGCTGCCACCATGCATCCGCACGAAGACTGAATCTCTTTTGCACTTGTGGCCTTGCTGAGCATATTTACGAACTTCACTCGCACAAAATAGTGTTTACCTGTATCGAGGTTATTCAATTTATACTCTTCAATTCCGCCCACCTCAGCAACGAGAAGTTTGGTGTCTGGTTTTAGCTCAATCGCCGTGCTTGGCAACCAATCTGGTAACGAACTTGGAGTGTCGATGTCGTCACTTACTCCATTACTCGCAATCAGTAACGTTAAAAGAAAAAAACTTGAACGAAACAATTTGCTAGTAAACGTCGACCCAGGTAAACGTCGTTGAGCGATGGCGGCTTAGGGATCTCTTGCGTGCCAAACGGCAGTGCGAAGTCGAGCATCATTGACATGCGAGCGCCTTCGGCGGTTAAACACGGTTAAACATGACAGCGCTAGTGGAACAACGGTCCCAAGCTACGGCGTTACCAACCGACTCCATAGTCTTCTCCGTGATTGCTTGAACCGCCCCAAAATGTGCCGTGCTTACGATCAAACCAGATTGCATTGATCGGGCCGGAAGTTCGTTCTTGGAAGGTCGACTGGTACCCCATTCTCGTCAGATCCTTGCGAACCCACATGGGAGTCTGCTCGTTGAGCACGAGCCCACCGGGACTCTTCGCGTGATCGCCAAAACTAGAACGCATTTGGAGTGTCTTGAAACTCGGCGCTTCGCAGGCTTCCTGCACTGTCATGTTGAACTCAACCATGTTCAAAAAAAACTGGAGGAGTAACTGGTCTTGTTCATCGCCAGCCTGCTTTGCAAACGACAGAAATGGCTTACCTTCCTTCATTGCAAGGGTCGGCGACAACGTGACTCGCGGTCGCTTACCCGGTTCGACGACATTGAAAGGATTCTCTTTTGCTTCCAACACGAACGACTGCATGCGTTGGCTAAGCCCTACGCCCGTATTTCCAGCAATACATGCGGGAACCCAGCCGCCACTCGGTGTCATGCTTACTACCCAACCTTCTGCATCGGCGGCCTCAACCGAAGTCGTCCCGGATTGAAAGCTTTCCAGGAACTTTTCGTCCAGAAGAGGATTGCCGTGTTGGTGCACTGCGGCATCCGTACTGCTCCATTTGTTCAGAGTGTCAATATAGGGATTAACCTTTCCCTCAAACGGATACGGGTCACCTGGCCCGATTTTTGGATTGTTACGTTCAAAGTCGATCAGCTTGCTTCGAACTTTCGCGTAATCTTTAGAAAGAAGCCCTTTTATAGGTTCCTCGGGTGCGAAAGCGGGATCGCCATAATAAAAATCGCGATCCGCGAAAGCAAGGTTCATCGCTTGGTACATTGTATGAATGTAGTTTGTCGAATTGTAACCCATCCCCCTCAAATCGAAATTCTCGAGTATGTTCAGCATTTGAAGCATGACGGGGCCTTGGGTCCACTGCTGCAGTTTGTAAACATCGATCCCTTTGTAGTTGGTCTTTAAAGGCTCTTCGATTTTCACTTTCCAGTTAGCAAGGTCCTGTTCCGTTATCAAACCACCCTGCTCCTGACAGCTCCGCGCGATCTCCTTCGCAATGTCCCCTTTGTAGAAACGATCATTTGCCGCATAAATCGCTTGCTCGCGAGATAGTCCGTTCTTTAGCGAATCCTGTTCAGTCGCGACCAGTTTCCTTAACGTCTCCAACAGATCGCTTTGAATAAATATCTCACCGGCATTGGGTGCTTCTCGTTTTTCACCTAGATGTGGCAGGAAAACTTTTTTCGAATAAGGCCACTGTTTGATTTGCGATTTTCCTCGCTCGATCGAATTGGCTGTTTGTGATTCGATAGGATACCCTTCGGCCATTTGCATAGCGGGAGTCAATACCTCAGTCAAACTCATCGTGCCATACTCAGCAAGCATGGTCATCAGTCCGCCCGGCGTTCCTGGTGTGACAGCCGCCAATGGGCCGTATTCGGGCGGGTACTTCATCCCCTTGCTCTTGTAGAACTCAGCGGTCGCGCCCGTCGGTGCGACACCCAGAGCGTTGATGGCGATGACTTGTTTGGTGTGAGGATTGTAAATGAGAGCCTGTGTTTCTCCGCCCCAGCTCAATACGTCCCACATCGTGCATGTAGCCGCGAGCATAGCACAAGAGGCGTCCACAGCGTTACCACCTTTGCTGAAAATCATGGCGCCTGCAGTGGCCGCAAGCGGCTTGCCAGTGACCGCCATCCAGTGTCGCCCGTGAAGAGGTGGTTTCTGGGTGGTCACAGGCAAGTTATTGAATTCTTGGCCAATGGCATCGTTCCCGAGCAGAATCCCAAGAAGCAGAACGGAAAGTGTTTTCATGAGTTGATTCACATCGATCGTGTTGTGTAAAGCGTGCCACCTGGCTTGTCCAGGCGGTCGCACATTTGGTCACCAGAAAAAAGAAATTCGCTAATCATCGCAAGCAGTCCTGAGAATCCGAACGCTGCCAGGATGTATAACTGTCCATAGGTAGGCACCAAAAAACGACCACCAACGCTGTAAGTCAGCACAACAAGGATCGTATTGATGACTAGCGGTCCTGTGAGCCATACCAACGCTACTCGACTGTTGTATGCTAACCAAATCACTCCGACTAGAGCGAATAACTTTAAGAGCAAAGCCTTTCCCCAATACGGATTCCATTCTGTCACCGCCCGCTTTGCAAACAAGGATGGAATCAATTCGAGATTTTCTCTTACCCACTGTTTGACTTGCACTGCTGCTTGCCTGCCAAGTTCTAGTTCAAGATCCGTACGGTCCGCTACCGACGCTGAGTTCAAGTCCAATTTGGATTCCAGGACCGACCGCAACTCTTTCTCGGGGGCAATTTGCCATTCGCCTCCCGATCGATATGCTTCATCGCAATAACCGCCAAGCAGGGTCGTCGTCCCCTTTGTTCCAAGTGGATGAAAAGAGCCGAGAACATAACAATTTCGGACCCACCAAATCGAACTGATCAGTCCAAACACTAGCATACAAACAAATACCCACCGTCCCGACACGAGTCGGCAGGTTTCAGCTTGGGGTAACGTGATACGGTATGCATACCATAGCCAAAGGATGACCAACGGTACCCAGAGCACAAACACTCCTCGGCAAAAGTACATGCCCGCAAACATGGCGCCCGTCAACGCGGCCCATTGCCAGCTTCCTTTTTGCACACCATACCATGCAACCACAACGAACGCTTGAGTAAGTACCAGAGCAAACGGTTCCGTCAAAAAGTCCGTCGAATAGTTTCGTAAATTGCGTTCGGAAAGGACGATCACAATCAAAGATACGCCCATGCTGGTGGTAAGGACCGAGCCGTTGACTCTGTTCAACTGCTTGGCAAGTGAAACCCCCCAAGCGACCGAGATTGCACATCCAAGAGACAAACAACACGCCAAGATAATACGTATGATTCCAAATGCGATTGGACCACGCGGAACGATTTTGTAGACGGTCGCTATGCACAATGGCCAGAGTGGCGGACGATTCGTATCGGGTATTATCGGTCCGCGGCGGGCAAGTTGTGCGGAGTAATCGAGACCTGCTTTTGGTTCATTAGCGTCCTCGTAAACGCTCCGCCAGTCCGCGTCTGAAAGCAGGGTCGACCATCCATGGCCCTGACTTAGTCCATACCCGATAGCTTCGTAGTCGGGGCCATCGCCAATCGGTTTGGGTGGCAGAATGAACCACTCATCCAACACAACGGCCGAAACGTGAAGTGGTAGAAAACATACGAGTGCAATCCAGAACCAACGCAATGGACTCTGTGTTTGGTTCGTCCGGTTCGGCATCGACTGGTTCAATTGATTTCCCGCATTTATATCATGCTGTGCAGCAGGTGCTAGCTGGGCGTTCCATAATCGTTGCGTTTTTGAACTCGGCTAGCGCCTAATTGCGATCACTTTGTAAATTTTGAGCCTCAATGCGCTAGCATGAGGGCCGGATTCACTAGCGATTCCTAGTGCTTTGTCAGCATCAAGAATTAGGGTTACAAGTGAGCGGCAAGGCGCTAGCCGCCGGTGTTTCTAGGAACCGGCGGCTAGCGCCCTGCCGCTCACAACCCTAAAATTTAACATTGACGAACCACTAGCCTTCCAGCTCGCACGCTAGCGCGTTGCGGCTCAAAGTGAGTGCCATTGGCTAGCGCCCAAGGCTCAGTATCTACACACGGGCAAACGAATTAGCGGGTTCTAAACCCTCGTCGGTAGCCGTTGGATACTGGGTTGGTATTTGCGTTTGAATTCTTGTTTGATAACGAATCCAAATCTTCAACGTTTGCCATGCTGCCGCGGACCTGCTGGATAGCTTGATCAACAAGCATTGGATTGAGCGCCGGTGCACTTTCTCCTTCGCCAGATCCAGCTGTTGAGGAAGTCGTCGTGGCTGGCGTGAAACTCAGTTCGGTCGGAGTGGCTTGGATTCGGTAGAGTGTGGAGTTCCCTTCTTTACCTCTTAATACAACCTTGGGGTCGCTCACTGGCAATGTCGCTTGAACGTTTTGATTGGATGGGTTGGTAGCCTTAACAGTCAGTTGGTCGCCCGCAACATTGAGGGATACTTTGACATTGCTAAAATTCTTCCAATCGCCTTGACCATTGTTCCAAACAGATTCCGTATTGGGAGTCACTGCCGCAGTAATGCCGCGTCGCAAATTCTGTCCCATGAAATCGCGAATGTCGATGTACCTTGCCTCGCGCGTTCCGACACGGAATGCAGTTGTCAATGAACTCGGCGCTGTTGCGGCTGAGCTAACAACCACTTCCTGATCGCCACCCGCAATGAATGGCAGATCGGGCAATTTGAATCGATAATCGCCAGGACCGACGTTGACAATCTTGGCACCGTCGGCACTGAAAACGACGGGCATGATTACAGTATTATTGTTGCTTCCTGCCGGCGGAATCACTTCAACCGACAACGCTAGCCCCTGCAGCTCCACCGGAATCTGAACTCCAACATCGCGAGGAGTGAAGTTGCGAACATTGAGCGTCACGGTGGCTGTGTCGGTTAAACTACTACCATCACCAATGGTGTACGTGAATGTAGCCGTTCCCGTGAAGGCCGTTGTTGGCGCACTGTAGAGAATGGTTCGACTGTTAGGTCCTATTTGAACGGTACCTTGTCCTGTCGCTGGCTGAGTTACCGCCGTGATAGTAAGCGTTTCACCAGTATCGACCGTCACGTCGTTTGCGAGCACGTTCAAAGATTGGTTGGGAGCCGATAGTGTTTCGAGCGAGTCATCAACTGCGTCTGGTGGATCGTTTACGGCAGTTACGTTGAAGGTCACTGTACCGTTCGCCGTACCGCCATTGCTGCTGCGAACGGTGTAGACCACCAGTTCTTGGCCAGCGAAGTTCGCCTTGGGCTTGAAACTCAATCGCGTTCCGTTGTTCGTTATGCTGGCAGTCCCGCTGGGAGCGGTTACGTTGGAAATAGATAATGTATCACCCGTTTGCGCTGCGGTGTCGTTGGCAAGCACATTAAAGTCGGCTGCCGCAGCATCTTCGTTAATCGTAAATGATTCGCCGACAACCGTTGGTGGAGGCACTGCAGGCGAAACGGTTACTGTGACAGTAGCTGTAGCTGTCCCGCCGTTGCCATCGCTAATAGTGTATGTAAACGTGTCATTGCCGGTGAATCCAGATCGCGGCGTATAAACGACGCCACTACCCGCGGTTGCGATGCGTACTGTGCCACCTTGCGATGGAGTACCCACAGCTGTCACCGTCAACGTTTCACCGGTGTCGGGTCCTAACGTGTCGTTAGTAAGTACAGGAATAAAGACATCGACGTCTGTCGTCTTAACCGTGGTTAGCGTATCGTTGACGGCCACGGGATTGTCGTTGACTGCCGTAAGTCCAACCGTGACCGTTGCGGTGGCCGAAGCACCCGTTTGATCTCGGACAGTGTAAGTAAAGGTTTCAGAGCCGTTGATATTGGCGGCTGGCGAGTAGATCAAACGTCGGTTGTCCGAAGCGATTGAAACAGTGCCACCGCGCGAAGGCGAGGAAACTGACTGCACTGTTAAGACGGCGTTCGAGTCAGCAACGATCGTATCGTTATCAAGAACAGGAAGCGAATTGTTGGTGCTATCTTCGTTGAAGTTGAATGAGTCATTGACGGCGACGAAGTTTTGTCCGATCGCCAAGTTAGCGGTACCGAAAATCACGCGACTCGACGGTACTACGACATCTTCCTTGAATATTGTGATTCCACGGCTCGCGTTCTCAGCTGGATTAGTACTGAGGTTCGCTTGGCCAGTCGCCTTGACTCGCATTCGAACAGTCGCCAATTCTTGCGGACTTCGTCCAGGACCAACGTTGAAGCTTGAGAAAGCACCAAGCTCATCGATTAGACCCGGAGTGCTTATGACGGGTGTGCTTCGACCATTGCCAAACAAGGAATTATAAGTAAGCGGACTTGTACCAACGACTTCAAGTTTGTTGGCATCATACTCGAGGTCCATGTAAGCAGAGAAAACACCATCACCATTTGGATCACCAGTGGTTCGCAAATCGTTGAGGACGATGCGCACTACAAATTCTTGGCCAACGCTCGCCGACGTGATTGCATTCGTGTTGGTCGAATCAAATAGCTGTAAACTGATTCGTACCTTGGCCTCGGCCCCTACTGCAATGGACATCGTCTGAGTCTGTGAATTGCCGGCGAGGTCCGTCAATCGCAGGTTTGCCGTTTGAGGGCCGACTTGGGATTCAATTGGACTCCAAGTTAAAACTCCGGTAGTCGCATTGACCGATAAGCCAGATGGGGCGTTTTCCAATGAGTATCGCAGTCCCTGGCCTTCTTCTGCGGCAGCCAAGTCAAAATTCAAAGTGCTACCGACATTCGCAGCGGTGGGAAGTCCGGCACCTGAAATTGCGGCGGGCGGCGTCGAATCGTAGGTTACGGAAATGGCAGGTGAATTGCTGCTAGTGGAACCGCTTTGCGTCTGGTTAGCCACAATGTTTCGTGTACCGTTACCTAACTGCGAAACGAGCGTGGTTGTAATGTTGGTGGTCGTTCCTGTGGCGACGGCTGTTCCAACAACTTGGTCTCCAACTTTTAGGTTTACGGTCGCACCTGCCGTTGTTCCAGCCACGACAAACTGCATCGTCGCTGCGTTTGTTACGTTGTCCGAATCGCTCGTCCCAGAATCGCTTACGGCGGCCAAGTCGATGCTAGTTGGCGCGGCAGTCGCAGCTGCAACGTTGAATGTCAATTTCTCCGAGTCTGCCTTGTCCCCTGTCGTCACAGTGGAAACGTCCGATGCACGCACATCAACTGACAACTGAAACGACCCAGTGAAATTCGCCGGAGCGGTCACCGTAAGCAAGCCTGTCGTCGCATTGACGTTAAATTGATAATCCACAGCGCCAACTTTGGTGGCTTCGTAAACCACTGGCTGTCCTTCCGCATCTTGCGAAGACAATTGAATATTGACGGTTTGCCCTGCTGCAATTGGCGGCACGACGATGTCATTGAGGAACGGTGCACCATTGGCAGTATCGGCGGCGGCTGTGGCAGTGAACGTCCTGGAGAACGTATTCCCAGTTGAATCTGTGACGTTTACGGTAATAGTTGATGTGCCTGTGTTTGCGAGAGCCTTCAGTCGAATCAAGCCATTCTCGGTGTCATTAAAAATCTCTGCTGACTTGATCGAAATTTCCGTATCTGGACGGTCGCTCGTGACCTTGGTGCGAGAGATTCCCTCGCGAGCAGCGTCCCCTTCGATCAACTGACCAAAGACAGAGTGATTGAAGTCCAGATGACGTTGCGGTCCTTCGGTAATGAAGAACTGCGAGTCGTTGGTGTCGTCACTTGACTTGGCATACGACAATAGGCCAGTGCGATTGTGCTGCAAGTCAACATCAAACTGATCGTCAAAGTTTCCGAGGGTCGAACCACCGCTGCCAGTGCCAGTCGGGTCACCCGCTTGGAGTACAAAGTTGTCGATCACTCGATGGAATATGATTTTGTTTGCGGGCGTGGTGGTTTGATTGTAGAAGCCACTGTTGGTGAGCGTTTCGATTCGACCAACCGGTCGAGGTGCTTCGTCAGCAAAGAATCGATAAACCATTTCGCCATAACCATTGACCGTAAGCTTCCATGATTTATTGTTGGTGATCATTTCCGCAGAGATAGCGGATGGATTGCTACTAGTTACGGTAATAGTGAGTGGACCACCGTTTGGATCGTAGGCATCGACAGGCACATGCAATGGCGAACCATTGAGCACGGTTTGATTTGGGATCACCGTAAAGGTCGGATTGCTTCCGGTAGGAATCGCAACTCCCGATAGAGTCGAAAGCTGTTGCAACGTTTGAACGCCTGTCACTCGGCTTCCGTTGCCGAATTCCCATGTCGGATATGTGGTTACGTTTTCGCTGATGGCTGTCGCATTGCGGGTTCGATCTGGATTCGACATCTCAATGAATGGAAGGAACTGAGCACCGTCCTGGAATAACGCTTTTTGCTCTGTACAGAAAGGGCACCAATCCGCCCCGAAGAAACGGACCCCAGCCTGTTGCAGAGCCTTGGCGAATTCGACCAAATTCGGGGCATCTTCTCCCTCGCCGACCAGTCCGGACGTGTTCATTGTGTTGAACTGGGCCGGAACGCTCGGAGCGGGTATTGACGAAGCAGCGGCCATGGACGCGGCATCGTAGAAATCCGCCGCCATCAATTGCCGGGATTCGAGCGGTTCGAAGTGAATCGGACGAGACTTGCGACTGTCCGGAGCTGGCAGAATACCTTGCAAAATCGACCGGAACAACCGTCTAGCGGTCAATTTGAAAGATTCTCGGCGTTGCATTTTCGTCATTTCAAAACCCTAATCAATTTCGGCCCACAAGGGGCCTGTCACATAGGAGCTGTAATTGCCAGCAAAAAAACTTATACTGCACCAATAAATTTTCGTCTGGGTGGTTAGTCTGGAACTCAATCATATTTGCGCAATTCGACCGAATCACCATTTCAACTCACTGTATTCCTTGTTCTCGGAAAGCTTGGGTTGGGAATTTGAGGGTTAGGTCGGATTATTGGGCAACTTTAACAACTAGGTCCGGCTTAGATGTGGTTTGTCACCCATTTGTTCCAAAACCCAACTCTCCAAATAGCCCAATTGAACTAGCCAACAATTGGACGGTTACTCATAATATGCGTTCCTAAATGTCCAAGAACGCAGTTTTTGTTGAAGGTAAGTTCGAAAAAAATGGCCAAGAGCAAGAAGAAAAAGGAAACCACGTTCCTCGTTTGCCAAGAGACGGGCGATATCAATTACGTACTTTTGCGCAGGCCTGGCGGGGAGAAGCTGCAACTTAAGAAGTACAATCGCCGGTTGCGGCGGGTCACGCTCCATATCGAAAAACGCAAGTAATTTGCTGCGGATCGCCGTTTCCAAATCAATTAGGCGAGCGGCAGATTGGAATACACCATCGGACCGGGCTGCACGCTCAGAGGCTGTGATTTTATAGTACCCATCACGCTCCGCGTGATGTCCGCAGTTCAAAAACCTTTGGTTTT
>JAYTVL010000569.1:0-3422 GCA_043744075.1 Pirellula sp.
CACGTCGAGTTTGCGATCCTTAAGGTGCAGGACGCCTTCGCGATGGCTCGGCCGATTGTTGAAACTCCAGTGGCCCAGGGCAACCAAGATTTCGTCACGAGTGTAGGCTGCGTGGATCGCCAGTGGATCATAGGCCGACGAAGTACGTGATGCGATCAACGGTGAGTGCTTCAGTCGATAGCTCAAGACGGAATGGAGATCGCTCATGGCAGACGGATTAGCTCGCATACGTTTTTCCGCGACCTCGAGTGTCATATCTGAATGCTGTGTTCCCCACAGTGTGGTTTGTAGCATTTCAGCCAACGTCGACGTTGAATTTAATTGAGAAGGCTTGGAAGACGAAAGATACTCCGTCAACTCGGTGATCTGCTGTGGACAATTGATGTGGCTCAGTCGACACAGGCCTTTGGCCAGTTGCTGCTCGTCGGGCGCATCGACCGATTCTCCGATTCCCGCGTCGGCCAACAAACGCGACCACAAGCCTCTCTTCAGCAATTCGTCCAGCGTTGTATCGAAATAATCTATTGCGTCTTCCAGTGTCGGCGTTCGACCAAGGTACTGCTTCAAGTCTCGCAACGAGGCCAACATTCGCGGGCGTACCAATCGAATCGATTCGCGGACGTTATCGAGCACGCGTTGCTGAGCGACCCGCTCCAATTTGATCACACAACCGCTTGGTAAGTGCGGAAACTCGGCTTCGATTTCATCGTCGAGTTTAGCGGTCGGCTTGCCGCTGAGCGCTCGGAAGCGACTGGCGAAACGAAACTCCTTGCGTTGAGCCCCGATGAAATCGAGAACGGTCAAGCAATCTTTGTCAGGATGCAGCCGAAGACCGCGACCAAGTTGCTGAAGGAAAACTGTGAGGCTTTCCGTCGGCCGCAGAAACAACACCGTGTCGACTTCAGGGATGTCGACGCCTTCGTTGTAAAGATCGACAACGAAAATGAAGTTCACCGTTCGATCCCGCAGTCGCTGCTGCGCTGAATTCCGCTCTTCGTCATTCGATTGAGCGGACAGGGCAATCGACGGAACGCCGTTGTCATTGAAAAACCTTGCCATGAACTCTGCGTGGGCAACGCTGACGCAAAAGGCCAAACCACGAACGTCTGTAAGATTCAGAACCGTATCGTAGAGCTTTTCAAGTACCAGTTTTGCTCGGATATCGTTGCCGGTGTAAAGTCGATCCAAGTCATCGACGCGATAACCACCACGCTGCCAAGCTAGACCAGTGAGATCAACCGAATCAGCGACGCCAAAATACTGAAACGGACATAGCAAACGGCGATTGATCGCATCGGGCAACCGGATCTCCGCGCTGGATCGTCCGCCGAACCAACTCAACACGTCGAGTTGATCGGAGCGTTCAGGCGTAGCGGTCAGACCCAGAAGGATCGTCGGCTGAACGTGCCCAAGCAATGCTTGGTAGCTCGGCGCGGCCGCATGATGGAAACGCGGCGTTCGACAAGTTCGCCGAACCAACATAGGCGCTACTGAAGCCAGTATTCCGATAAAACAGATAAGCCTTCGCATGCAAACGCGTTCGTTTTGTGTCATAGCTGACGCGAACTTCAGTCTTTGGCAACTTTCGCAGTACTTCGACCGCTTTAGGATCCGTCGCCCCCATGTAGCTAGTAGTGATGACGCGAATCAATGGTCCATCGCCGTCGGATTGCTCGACCAGTTCACGCAGGTTGTCCAGCAAAACTCGCAATCCGCTCCACTTGATGAACGAACAAAGGATGTCAACACGATCGCAAGTTGCGATTTCTTTGTATAGTTGGCTGCCAAGGCTCGCATCCAATCTTGTCCCAGTGAACAGAGACGAACGCGACAGCGGGCTGTCAGGGCGGTCTTTCGATAGAACGTTCGCTGAACGATGGATTGCCAGCAGTCGCTGCAACGGGGTGGCGATACTGAATCCCACAGAGTCTTGATCGCCTACGGCTTCCGTGAGAGTCCAAACGATCCGTTCTACCAATTGCCGCTGTTTCTCAGCAGCATCCGAACCACGATGCAAAGCCAAGCTGGAAGCAATTAGTCGTTCCAAATACTGAGCCAGAACTGTATGCGACTCCTCCGAATCCACCGGCGCGAGCGCGACCAATCGTGGATCGCCCAAACGAGCAATCTCCGCTTCGATAGCCTTCGTCAGCAAATGGTCATATAAGCCTGGCTTCACTAATTTAGATCTCCAGACTGAGCTTAGTTGCTCAACCAATTGTTGAGGCAGATTCCCTGGGCATGACTCATGTGTTGAACGCGCTTTACCAACCTAATCTTAGTTTATTGCCTCATTTTGCAAACCAGCACTTCGAGCGTAACCAAACGTGTCACACGACTAGTTCACCATAGGCGAATGAGGGGAAGTCGACGATTGCGGTGACCGCGAAGAATAACTGACGTTGCTGCATCTTATCGTAGCTGCAATTAACTGCAAAGGCAGTGCGTCTCGATTTGATGCAGTTAGGCCTTGACGGAGGTTGCGGAGCTGATGTAGTTTAACCATCGCTAGCAAATGTGGTGCGGGGATTCCGATCATCGTTGTCCAAAGGACTTGGGAAGCAAAATGCCAAATGCTATTGTTCTACTTAGCGGCGGTGCAGATTCAGCGACTACGCTTGCCATCGCTAGGTCACAGGGATTCTGCGTTTCGACATTGTCGTTCGCCTACGGGCAGCGGCATCGTTCAGAGCTTGTAGCGGCAAAACGAATCGCGAGCACTGCGGGTATCGTCGATCATGTCGTTATCGAGATCGACTTGCGGGTGTTTAGCAGCTCCGCACTGACAGGCGAATTCGATGTACCGAAAAACCGCTCGCTCGATGAAATGAATGCTGCGATTCCGCTGACTTATGTACCAGCTCGAAACACGATTTTTCTGTCTTACGCCATGGCTCTGGCGGAAGTGCGGCACGCCAGCGACATCTTCATTGGCGTAAACGCACTCGACTATAGCGGCTATCCCGATTGCCGCCCTGAGTACATCGCTGCCTTCCAAGCGATGGCCCGATTGGCGACGGCACGATCGGTTGATGGGGTTCACACGCTCAACATTCATGCCCCGCTGATCGACAAAACAAAATCCGAGATCATTCGCATCGGCACGGAGCTCAGCGTTGACTTCGGTTCAACGATTAGCTGCTACGAAGCGACAACCGAGGGCTTGGCATGCGGTTGTTGCGATGCGTGCATCCTCCGTCGGCAAGGTTTCGAACTGAACGAATTGCCTGATCCAACGCGCTACGTTGAATCGGAGATGGTAGGCACATGAGCTACGCGATTAAAGAAATTTACTATACGCTGCAGGGTGAAGGAGCACAAGGACATCAGTGCGGTCGACTGCACGGGCACTCGTTTCGCGTCGAGCTTCATGTATCTGGTCCTCTCGACGAACGGTTGGGATGGGTCATTGACTTTGCCGA
>JAYTVL010000570.1:0-11814 GCA_043744075.1 Pirellula sp.
AGTGGAACAAGAAAGGCCCTCAGCACCGAAAAATAAAACCGCTTTCCAAAACCTTTACGCAGGCGGTAGTTATGAAAACATGAACGGTATTGTGTTTAAACAGGTTAAACAAGCTGCGAACTACCCATCTTCCAACCGCCGATTTGTGTTAAACCACTAACGACCTACAATAGAAACACCCGAGCAAACGGAAATAGGATACGGACTTTTCGTGCTCGCAACTGTGCCGGTTCAGTATACGACCAAACGAGCAACAAACGATGAAGAGCCCATTTCCAGGCGTTGACCCTTACCTCGAACAATTTTGGGGCGACATCCATACCAGCCTAATGGTTTATATCCGTGACCAAATCACTGACCAATTGCCGAGCGACTTGCAAGCCCGAGTCGAAGAGTGTGTTTCTGTCGACCTCGACGAATCACCACGGTGGATTTATCCCGTTGTCACGGTCTTAGAACTTCCCGAGGCATCGACAACGGCCGCAGTCGCTGTGGCTGACGCGGTCATCGCTGAGCCCACCATCATTCCATTGCCGAACGAAAAACCGACTCAACGGCATCTCGAAGTTGTAGATTTGAACAGTGGCAATCGCGTGGTCACTGCCATCGAACTGCTTAGCCCAGCCAACAAACAGGAAGTGGCTGGCCGCAGCGCTTATCGACGCAAGCAACGCGAGTACATCGAAGCCGGCGTTAACCTAGTTGAAATCGACTTCATTCGAACTGGTTCATTCATTGTCGCTGCTCCTGAAGGGAGAATACCATGGGACATGCGCACACCCTATATCATTTGTATTCGCCGATCCTACAGACCAGAGCATGCGGAAATCATCTCCGTTGCGATGGAGAATCCAGTACCAAACTTTCGGATTCCGCTTCGACAGACCGATGCGGACGCTGTTCTGCGACTGCAATCATTACTGGACGATTGCTATCACCGGGGTCGATATGCTTCGATCAACTACAGCCAACCGTCGCGACCAAAACTCGACGAGAAACTTACCGCCTGGGCAGTGGAGTTGATACACGCGAGAAAAAAGTAGCGTCTGTGATCGCAAAGTCTACCATACCAGCGGTGCAGGCCGGGTGGCAGCACGAATATATCCGCGAAGAAGTCAAGCTTACGGCAGGGCAAGTTATCGTTCGCGGAAAGGTTGCCGAAAGCCCAGCTCTCCTATTTCATTGACAATGACGAACCGTATCCCGTTATCGCGACAACCTCAAAACTACTGACGACAGGGGTCGATGCGAAGACTTGCAAGTTAATCGTTCTGGATCAAACGATCAATTCAATGACCGAGTTCAAACAGATCGTTGGTCGCGGCACGCGCATTCGCGAGGACTATAAAAAGCTCTTCTTCACAATCATGGACTTCAAAGGGGCTACGCATTTGTTCCTTGATCCAGAGTTCGATGGTGACCCCGTCACTATCTACGAACCTAAAGAAGGCGAATCCGTTGTACCGCCCGACGACGATTCTCAAGATGCTGACGATGAGAAAGAAGATGTCGACACCGTTCGAGGCGGCGACGATCCCGGCACCGGTGAAACGATCATCAAGAAACCGCGCGAACGATACGAGGTTGACAACATTCGAGTTGGCGCGGGCGTCGAACGCACGCAGTACTTAGACGAAGATGGAAGGCTAATCACCGAAGAGCTGCGTGTTCACCTGAAGGATGAAATCAAACGATGCTTACTTGGACAATTTGCGTCCATACAAGACTTCCTCAAGCGATGGACGGAAGCGGAACGCAAGCAAGTCATTCTCGATGAGCTTAGCGCACTGGGCATCGATATGCAGATACTAAGCAACGCGATCCCCAAGGCCGAAGAACTGGACGCATTCGACTTGATTGCCCACATTGCCTGGGATCAAAAGCCGCTCACTCGCCGCGAACGGGCCAACAACGTCAAGAAACGCATCTATTTTGCCAAGTACGGCGACCAAGCCCGCGCCGTTTTGGAAGCGCTCCTCGAAAAGTATGCCGATCACGGGATAGCTGACATCGAAGATGCGACCATCTCGAAGACCAGCTTGCGGAATTGGAACAGAAACTTGATTCCATTCGGCAACAAGCCAAGGATGCCCAAGCAACCGGCGACCGCACTTACTGGCCAATCTTCAACCTTGACATCAAGAACCCAAGGGCCACCGAAGAAGAAAGCCACGATCCTGACAAACTGCTTAAGAGATATCAAGAGTTGCAAAAGGAGATCGAAAGCACAGAGAACTTGTTGCACGATGAACTCGCAGCCGCTCTGTCGCATCAAGGAGTCCCGGATGGGGTCGCATCATGAATATAGCGACATTTATCCAAAACTTTCGAATAGTTGTGAACGCCCCAAGCGGCCTTCAGCAATTGCGTGATTTAATTCTGTATCTTGCTGCGAGCGGAAAGCTTGTCTCAACTAGTGACACAAGTGATACTGCGATGCAAATGCTTGAAGATATTCGTCGTATCCAAGACGAAACCTACGGCGCTCGAGAACGGAGCGAATTGAAGACGCTACCATTGCATGTCGCTCGGGATTCAAGTGAGATTTCGGCCAAGCTTGGGCATATTGCACGAATTATCTCTGGCCAGCACCTAACTCCTAATGAATACCATTCTCAACAAATTGGAATTCCGTATATCACCGGACCAGCAGAGTTCGGTGTTCGATTTCCGGTGCCGTCCAAGTGGACAAATGAGCGCCGGGCGGTTGCGGAAAGCGGCGACATTTTGATAACTGTCAAAGGGTCGGGCGTTGGAAAATTGAATTTGTGCGACATTCCTGAACTCGCCATTAGTCGACAACTTATGGCAGTTCGCCCGCTCGGCGAGATTGATATTGAGTATATATGGATTTGCTTAAATGCATCGCGGGTTCATTTTCAATCTCTCAAAACGGGTATTGCCATTCCGGGCATTGGTCGCGAAGACGTTTTGACGCTCGATGTACGCCTCCCACCGCTGGAAGAGCAGAAGCGGATAGTGGCGAAGGTGGATGAGTTGATGCGGCTGTGCGACCGGCTGGAGGCTCAGCAGAAGGAACGGGAA
Source organism: Pirellula sp. (assembly GCA_043744075.1). Lineage (GTDB taxonomy): Bacteria > Planctomycetota > Planctomycetia > Pirellulales > Pirellulaceae > JBKCUI01. Next base: position 3,046 of record JAYTVL010000570.1, read on the forward strand.
AAGCTGCTTCCCCTCCTTTCCCGCGCTAACCACACCCGCTTCGTCGCCGAACCTACATCCGCCAGCCTTCGAGCGATATTCCAACGGTCCGGATCCGTAGCGGCTACCGACTTGCGACAGACGATCCGCGACTTGGCAATACGAGGGCGGTTAGTTGCGCAACGACCAACCGATACGCCGGTCAAAACACTTCTCGACCAGATTCTTACCACAAAATCCGAGAGAAGTCTGTCCCCACGACGCACTCAACGGAACTCAACGATCGGACAGACTGCATCGGCACAATTCGACACTCCCGACACATGGGCATGGGTGTTTCTTGGAGATGTTGTGATGAATCGAGATGGGGAACGAATCCCTGTTAGCAAAGATGAGCGTGCAAAGCGAAGGAAAGTCTACGACTACTACGGAGCTTCAGGAATAATTGACAAGATTGACGCTTTCTTGTTCAACAAGCCGCTCTTGCTTATAGGCGAAGACGGGGCCAATCTGATCAATCGTTCGACGCCCATCGCATTCATGGCACGAGGCGAGTACTGGGTGAATAATCAAGCGCATGTGCTCGACGGTATTTCTGAGGACTTCCTACGATATATCGAGCTGTTCATTAACGCGATTAACCTTCCCGGAGAAACAGAAATTGAAGCCGCCCCAAACAGAGGTTGTGACCGCGTTGACGGTCAAGGCAAAACCGAAGAAGCTTGACGCGGCTCCGTTAGCGGCGCTGCTCGCTAGACAGAACGACGAAACTTCCGCCAAACAACTGTGGCAGCTTTCAGGATTGGAGATCGATGCCTTCTACCTGCAACTCAAGACCGAAATGGCCAACGGCTGGATCGACGAAGACAAAACTAATCGAGCCGTACTGGAAGTCGAGGCGAGCTGATGCACCTTCGGCGACTTAAGATTCCCAACTTCCGCAACTTACGAGACTTTGAAATCTCGTTCACAGAGTCCGCTGAAGACGCTGATGGGCTCGTGCGCAACTTCAAAAGCCACGCGGTCATTGGCCAGAACGGCTCTGGCAAGTCGAACATGCTCGAGGCCATCGTTACGATCTTTCGCGATCTGGACCTGAACGAACCAACCCCGTTCGATTACGAACTCGACTACAGCCGCAACTACGACGGCCAAGGATACGACATCCAAATCGTCAACAAGGTCGGATCGCAACCGCTTGTCACCATCAACAACGAGTCGGTTGCCCCTTGGCTACTCAGCGACCGCTACGACGAAACGAACGCATCCGGCAAGCCCGAACGCGGTAGCGCCCGCATGTATCTGCCGTCGCACATCTTCACTTACTACTCAGGCAAAAGCGAACGCCTCGAAGTACTGTTCCGTGATCATCAGGAACGGTTCATCGATAATTTGAGCGACTATGAAGAGGAGATCGATTCCGATTCCCCGCTCCGCCGATTGTTCTATTGCCGCCACCCCCACTCCAAACTCGTTCTGCTCGCTTGCCTGTTAGCCCCGGAAAAGCCGTTGAAGGATATTTTGAACGACCTGCGGATTGAAGACGTCGATTCGGTTTTGTTCACACTCAAGAAACCATATCGATTGTCGGGCGAACTTTCAGCCGAAGAGATTAAGACTGGCGACAATCGCTTTTGGTACGACAGCACTCGCTTCACCGAAGAATTGCTTGCCAAGCTCTGGGAACTTGCGACAGCACCAATTGATTACACCGAGGAGAAGACCGTCGACTTCCGAGGCCGCACCGAGCCTCAAGAGCTGCTCTACTTTTACCTAAAGGATAGAGACGATCTTACAAAGCTCAAGGAACATATCGGCGACTCGTACCGCTTCTTTCAGTACATCGAAGGAAGTTACATCGCCGACTTGCTCGACGACGTCCGCATTTTCGTCAAGCACAAGAACACGGATGACTTGGTCTCCTTCGAGCAGTTATCCGAAGGCGAACTACAACTACTTACCGTCCTGGGATTGATGCGCATCACCCATCGAGATGAATGCCTTTTCCTGCTCGACGAACCCGACACGCACCTGAACCCGATCTGGAAGCTCCGCTACTTCGACGAGATTGAAAAAGTACTGAAGCAGGACGCCAATGACATCATCCAGACCTTGCCAGTGTGAAACATCTCAAGGTGTTCATCGGGATAGAACAAGCCCGATACCGCGTGTTGGCCAGCGGAGAGCTGCCGGCACGGTTCTTTAGAATCGACCAATTTCCTGACAGTGTCGTAGCGGGGTCGCCCAAAGCTGTTTCTACTGAAACTGTATCACGGCTCACCAGCCGAACCGGTACATTGCAAAGCGGATTTTTGGATTCGCCTTTTCCTCAATGCTCGATATGCCATGGATTCCAAAAATGCAATAGCAGGTCCAACGATCGACGGTCCAGATTCAATCTGTATCAGAGGGCTGCTCGAATACGACGGTGATCTTGAAGATGCGTTGGAGAAGATAAGGCCGATTTATGTATTTCAGACAAGGACACTCGTAGGATTGGATCCGGCATACTTAATCGATGGGACTATTTCACCGTTGGTTAAGTCACCGGGATGGGATGATCAAGATTACATGCCAGCGACCTTTGAGCTGGAGATACGAATGGTAGAGCAGAAAGTGACAATCCCATTCCCAACCAACGGAGGGGAAACAGGAAGCGTTAACCAAGTACGTGAAGTGATCTTCATTATCCATGGAATTCGCGACAGAGCTCGATGGCAGTCCTTAGTGAGACGAATACTTGAAGAAATTGACGGGGTCAAAGTAATTCCAATCAAATTCGGGTATCTGGACGTAGTTCGGTTTTGGTTCCCAATCTGGACACGAGATCAGTCCATCGAGTTTACACGAGAGCAAATACAGATTGGAAAGAACCGACACAAGGCAGAGCACTACTCAGTCATAGCTCACAGCTTTGGAACCTATGCAATCTCTAAGATCCTTGCTGACACCAAGGACTTGGTATTGCATCGCCTGATCGTATGTGGCTGCATTGTTAAGCGACGGTATCCTTGGGATAGCGTGTCGGGCCGAATCAGTACTGACGTGATAAACGATCATGGCACGCGAGATATTTGGCCCTTGATGGCAAAGAAACTTAGCTGGGGATACGATGAAACGGGAAGGCAGGGCTTCGGACGGGCCGATGTATCCGACAGAGCTCACAATTTCGCACATAGCGATTTCTTCGCTGAGGACTTTATTCGAGCTTTTTGGAAGCCATGGTTCGAATCCGGGACCTACACAAGATCGGATTGGGAAGAACAGGCTCCACCATCTCCTTGGTTTCTGGACGCTTTTTCGGTGCTGCCTGTTAAGCTCATTTTGAGTTTACTCATCCTAGCAATGGTTATTTCGATATATTGGTTCTGGCAATCGCTTTCAACATTCGTCTTGCAGTACTGGATCTGGGAAGTAGGGGGCCTTGCCGTCGTACTGTTCTTCACTTTCGTTCTATGGAGTGTACAGAAAAAATGAGAACTGAGTTTACCCCTCAGGCGAAGATGGCTCTCGCTTGTTGAGCGTTACCGACTTTTCCAGGCACTACAAAAAGTTTGCGTTCCCTAATCAAACGCGACAGAAGGAATCTACACAAGAGACCGTACGCTGCGTAATGATCCATGAACACAAGAAGGTACAGTCACGACCTTTCGTATATACGACAATCGCGAGGGTACAGAGTCTGCATGCCAACGGTAACCCAACGGTAGTCTAAATCCGACATCCTTCAGGACGAACTCGAGAACGAGCATCACTTGCAGATTTCATCGCCTCACGCCTTGCAAATGATTAACCTGTTGCGTAAAGTATTTATCGGGAACGACCAATAGTGGAAATCAGCTTCCAAAATAAGAAACTCGCCAAAGTCTGTTGCTCGGCCAAGGAAATGCAGGCAAAACACGGGAAACGGATGGCCGAAAAGATTCAACAACGATTGGCGGAACTTCAAGTGGCAGAGACGTTAGCCGACTTGCGAGAATTACCAGCTGCTCATTGTCATGAACTTTCCGCCAATTTCGCAGGAATGCTTGCAGTCTACTTGGTTCATCCCGATCGTTTGGTCTTTTCGCCAGACCATGATCCACGGCCAGAATTGCCCGACGGCGGGCTCGATTGGCAGAAGGTTACGAAGATTGTTATTGAAGGTATCGGCGATTACCACTAGTCGACAAAATGTAGGTTGGGACCATTGTCCCGACCGATAAGCGTTCCCCGCACACAATGAATCGCTCGGGACTACGGTCCCAAGCTACGATGAAATAAAGGTCGTTCGAAAGTAATGGTCAAAACAAAAACGAAAACCCGAATTCCGTTCCAACCTGACTATGTCGTTACTCCAGGTCGTACGTTGCTAGAGACGATGGAACAATTGGGTATCGATCAACACGAGCTGGCTGATCGGATGGGACTTACTCCGAAAACAGTCAACCTTATCACCAAAGGCAAGGCTCCGTTAACTCAGCAGACGGCAATGTTGCTCGAACGCGTTACCAGTGTGCCGGCTCGCATTTGGAATAATCTTGAGTGCAATTATCGTGAACAGCTTGCTCGGATCGCTTCCCATAAGGAATTGGAGAAACAGTTGACGTGGCTTAAGGAGATTCCAACCAAAGAACTCATTACGCGCGGCGCTATTTCACCTACATCCGATCGCGTGACGATGCTCGATCAAACACTAAAGTTCTTCGGAGTAGCCAGTGTGGAGGCATGGAACGAGGGCTGGAGCGATGGTCAGTTTGCTTTCCGAAAGACGCACCAAGTTGCGTCGAACGATGGCAAACTTGCTAGCTGGCTGCGATGCGCAGAATTACAAGGCCAGCAGCGACCCGTTGCCAAATATAGCAAAGATCAATTCGGCAAGGTCGCCAAAGCAATGCGGGAACTGACGATCACCGAACCCGCCATTTTTGTTCCAAAACTGATCGAGTCGTTTGCGACCGCAGGAGTTGCACTTTGCCTTGTCCCTGAGATTCCAGGAGCCAAGATAAGTGGAGCAGCGAAATGGTTGTCACCAGACAAAGCACTCATTGCCGTGAACTTGCGTGGCAAAAAGAACGACTTATTTTGGTTTACATTGTTTCACGAGGTCGGTCATATCCTCAATGATAGCAAGAAAGAGACCTACCTCGACGTGTCTTATTCGGACGATCCAAAGGAAAAAACTGCGAATCAGTTCGCTCGAGATCTACTCATACCTCCAGCTCATAACCAAAAACTAGAGTCGATGCGTTCTCGCAGCGAGGTCGTATCTTTCGCAAAGCAAATCGGCATCGCACCAGGCATCATTGTTGGTCGACTTCAGTACGAAAAACTCATCGCTTATAGCTTCCTCAACGACCTCAAGGCAACATTTGAGTGGTCGTAGCGTAAGCCGGTTGCAGCCGCTTTCAAGACGGACGATTTGCCGAGATATCGCCGCAAACCGTTATTGGCAAAATCCTGGAGATTGAAACTCCAATTCATGTTGAAGAAATCGGTCGTCGTTTAATCAAGTTACTCGGTGAAGGACGGCTGGTTGCGTCTCTTAAGATCAAAGTGGAATCTGCGGTCCAGTTGCTGGTGAAATGCAAAACTGCGAGTTCCACAACGAATCGTTAGAGGTTCCATCATTTCGTTTTGCAATAAGCATTCCATAATTCCACTTAGTTGCGACTTCTAATAAGCACACTGAAGGCAAAAAAGAGCTTCGACTTTGCATGGCGGCCCGAACTGCCCGCCGCTGCGCGGGTTAAACAGGGTTAAACAGGGTTAAACAGGTTAAACAAGCTTCGAACTACCCATCTTCCGACCGCCGATTTGTGATAAACCACTAGGCTTTATTGAGTTTGGAAGTTACATTCCTTCGACCTAGTTCTTTGTATTCAAGCGGCGTTGGCCGCCAACTCCAACATTCAGATCATGGCTCGCGAACTTTCGACCATTAGAAATATCGGCATTATTGCCCACATTGACGCTGGCAAGACCACGGTTACGGAGCAAATGCTCTACATGAGCGGAACGAAGCACCGAGCCGGAGCAGTCGATTCCGGAACTACGGAGACCGACGACGATCCTGAGGAACAACAGCGGGGAATCACTATTTTTGCCGCATGCGTGACGTTTCATTGGAAGAATTGCACCGTCAATTTGTTGGACACTCCAGGCCACGTCGACTTCACCGCAGAAGTCGAACGGTGCCTTCGAGTTCTCGACGGAGCCGTAGTTGTGTTCAGTGCTCGAGAAGGGGTCGAGGCTCAGAGCGAAACCGTCTGGCGGCAAGCCAACAAATATGTCGTTCCTCGTATCGTCTTTATTAATAAATTGGACCGGGAAGGCGCCGACTTCTATCGCGTTCTTGAAGAGATCGGGCCGCGTCTAAACGCGGACCCTGTCGCGATCCAGATTCCGGTCGGCCAGGGACCAAGCCACACCAGTGACCCTTTCCAGGGCATCATCGACCTAATTGAATTGAAACTTTTCCGTTTCAACAAAGAGGACCAGGGCAAGACGGTACTAGTGGAGGAGATTCCCAAAGAGCTCATGGGTGACGCAATGGATTGGCGAAACGTGTTGCTTGAAAAGCTCTATCTCCACAGCAGCGAGATGATGGAGTTAGCGATGGAGGAAAAACCAATTCCCAATGAAATGATTCGAAAGGCATTGCGAGATGCCTGCATTGCAATGAAACTGCAGCCGGTTCTTTGCGGCTCTGCGCTTCACGGTGCTGGCGTTCAGCCATTGCTGGACGGCGTTGCATCGTTCCTGCCCTGCCCATTGGATCGACCTTCGGTTACTGGAGTCGACCCGAAGAAACGGGACAAGACTCTGCAACGCAAGCCTGATCCAAAAGAACCATTCTGCGCACTCGTGTTCAAGGTCTTACCGGCCAAGACAGGTGACATGTTTTGGATTCGCGTCTATTCGGGCAAGCTCGATTCGAATTCGCGAGTTTATAATCCGAATCGCGACAAAAAAGAAAACGTTGCACAGCTTTGGCAGATCCACGCAACGAAACGCGAACGCCAAGGGCAAATTGAATCGCTCGAATGCGGCGACATCGCACTCGTTATTGGCCCTCGCGACTCGATTACCGGTGATACATTGTGCGACACTCGAGACATGATCGAATTGCCTTCGATCCAGTTTGCTCAATCGGTTATCTCGATGGCTATCGAACCGGAAAACGCAACCGAACGGAAAAAACTCGCAGAAGTCTTGGAAATGCGCAAACGGCAGGACCCTACTTTTCACGCGATTGAGAACGCTGAATCGGGACAAACAATTATCAGCGGAATGGGAGAATTGCATTTAGAGGTCATCAAGAACAGTCTGGTTCGTGACTACCATCTCAATGTCAAGTTTTACAGGCCACGAGTCAGTTACCGAGAAACCATTGGCAGCGTTACTGAAGTTAGAGGTGAATGCAATCGTCAAGTCGGCGCGCAACAATTGTTTGCGCGACTGCATGTCCGATTTGAGCCCTTGGAAGACGTCTCTGGTAAAGTCATTATTTTGGATCGTACGCCGGTCGAAAAGATGCTGCCGGAAAACCTGCGTCAAGCTGCGTTGGAGGAGCTGAGAAATCGATCCGAGGGTGGTGGTCTCATCGGATCTTTTCCTTTGACTGGCATGCGAATCTGTATTCTCGGCGGTGAAGTTGCCGAAGTGGGATCGGACGAAGTCGCCTTTAAAATCGCCGCAAATGACGCCTTCGATGAAGGACTCAAAGCGGGTGGCCCGAAGTTACTTGAGCCAGTCATGAAGATGGAAATCACAACTCCTCCAGATTACATGGGAGAAATCGTGGGCGATTTGCAGCAACGTCGTGGGCTGATCGAACGTACCGAAGCTCGCGGAGCGACGTCAAACATCACAGCTCTGGCTCCTCTCAAAGAATTGTTCGGTTACTCGAGTGCCATCCGTTCACTCAGTCAAGGACGAGCAGGTTGTTCTATGGAGCCGAACGGTTATCAGATCGCCCCAAAGGAAGATGCAGAAGCGTTTGCTCTATAATGTTTATTTCGCTAGACGGTATCGACGGGGCCGGCAAATCGACACAAATCGAATTGCTTCGTCAACATCTTGAATCCAAGGGACTTTTGGTCGTATGCTTCCGAGATCCAGGGTCGACGAAACTAGGTGAGGCAGTTCGAGAAATACTCTTGCACCGCGAGGACATTCCACTCGCAAATACATCTGAGATGCTTCTCTACATGGCTGCCCGAGCGCAGTTGGTGGCGGAACAATTGCGACCGGCTCTCGATGCTGGAGCCACTGTTATCTGTGACCGATTCTTGTTGGCAAACGTTGTCTACCAAGGCGTAGCAGGCGGACTCAATGTTGATGATCTTTGGGCCGTCGGCAAATGTGCGACAGGTGGCCTGTATCCTGACATTACCATTGTCCTGGATATCGATCCAGAAGTTGCCTTCAGGCGAATGCAAGGGAGCCCAGACCGACTTGAAAAAAGAGGAATTGAGTATTTTCGACTTGTTCAAATTGGGTTCTTACAGCAAGCGTCCAATGCCGGTGGGCGAGCAATTATCGTCAATGCAGATCAAGAGATCGGAAGTATCCATCGACAAATCGTTCATTACATCGATCAAAACACCAGTTTGTAGGTTCCCTCGTTCGCGGCGTCGGAAGCTGGAAAGGGCTGACCATCGAAGGGCCGGCGACTCTAGATGTCAAATCGGACTGATCCTTCACAGTCGATTTAGGACGACTGCGTGCCATTGTGCCACCAGCCAACGCAACTGGAACGATTTGGTCATGGGCGTTCAGTCAAACCAATAGTGGCACCGGTAGTGG
>JAYTVL010000571.1:0-3413 GCA_043744075.1 Pirellula sp.
GACACCGAAGAACCACAATATGGAAATCGAAGAGAGCAATGAGAGCGGAATTGCAACCAACGAAATGAAGGCCACTCTTAGATTCATCAGCAAAAGAGTTAGGATCACTGCAACTAAGATCGCACCAAGCCAGAGCGATTCGACGACATTGCCGACCGCCTTCTCTATAAAATCAGCTTGCCGGAAGAGTCCAAGCCGCAACTCAATCCCCTGCGATAGCAAAGACGGTCGCATTGATTTGAGTTCGAATTCAATACTGCGCGTTACGGTAAGGGTATCGCTACCAAACTGTTTATAGATCAGCATTGATACCGCATCATCGCCATTGACGGTGGAAGCACCAAACTTGGGAGCAGCAAACTGACCAACTTTTCCAATGTCACCAAGTCGAACGATTCCCCCGCTAGTCCGTGCCAGAACGGTATCTGCCATCTGCCGCACAGACCGGATCTGACCTTCGGCACGAATGACAATCCGCTGATTCTCATTCTCTTTAAAGCCCAGTCCGCGAATGCCATTGGATTGCCGAGTCGCATCGATAACGTCGTTGATACCTAGTTGTCGCGAGGCTAATTGTTCGGGTGAAATCTGGACTTGGTATTGCCGGACGTCACCACCAAAAATGGTCGTCATTGCAACACCTTGCAAAGATAAAATCCGCGGCCTGACATCCCATTGCACTCTATCGCGGAGTTCGATTGCATCGAGTGTCTTTGAAGTAAAACCCACCACCAATAGCCGGCCAGTCGTCTTAGTCATCGGTCCCATCCGAGGAATCTCGGCGGTATCGGGAAGCAGCGATTGAGCTTCAGTAAGCTTTTGTCCGACGAGCTGCCGGGCCAAATAGACATCAACATTGTCCTTGAATACAACGGTAATGGCAGATAACCCTTGTATGGATCGCGATCTTAAAGACTCCAACCCAGGCAACCCAACAATGGCTTGTTCGATCGGTAGCGTTACGAGTTGCTCAACCTGTTCAGCTGAAAGCCCGGCAGCCTCGGTTTGAACGGTAACTTGCGGCGGAGCGAATTCGGGAAACGCATCCAAGTCCGAACGGTACGACGCAACTACGCCAGTCATTAGTGCGAGGACAGCGAGAACCAATACGACGGGACGGTTGCCGAGAGACCACTGAACAATAGATTGCAACATCAATCACTGTCCCCACCAGCAACCAGAAACTCGCGAGACAGCAACAACTGAGCACCGGTACTGACGACAGTGTCGCCATCTTTCACACCATTCGATAATTCCTGTGAGGCAACGATTGTATTCTTGACAACAGTTTCACCATCTCGAGTCTCTAAAACTTCAACACGTCGCCGTTGGTAGGTTGCCTCTTCGACCGCAACGTAGACGTAGTACATGCCTCGATGCTGTAAGACCGATGAACTCGGAACCTTGACAGCACTTTCTGTTGTTTCACTGCTGCGAATGCGAGTTGTGATGTGCAATCCTGGCCGAAGGAGATTTGAGGTGTCTTCAACAAAATAGAGAAATTGAATACTCTGACTCGATAAATCGACCGACGGACCAACACCGATAAAGCGTGCTTCATAAGACTTGCCCTGACACCAAACACTTAGCAATTCTGCCTTGGCACTGGCGTCCAAAAACTCCAAAGATACTTGAGGAACATCGAGGCGGATAACTTGCTGTGTTTGATCGATGATTCTTAAAAGTAGTGCTCCTGCTTCAACAAAAGCGCCCTCAGCGGTAGATACTTCCGCAATCGTTCCATCATGAGGCGCTTCAATCGGAAGACGCCAAAAATTACCTTCCGCAGGTTCGGGAGAACTCATGATTTGAATTACGCCTTGCCAGTTAGCAATAACTGCTTTGTCGAGCGCAACTTGTGCTTTCGCCCTGGCAAGATTGGCACTGGCTGAATCGAGCTCAGTGCGCGAAAGAATTTCCTTCGAAGCTATGTTCTGAAGTCCCTGGGTAATTCGAGACAGGTAATCCACAATCTCTTCGTTGTTCTTCAGCCTTGACTTGGACTCAACAATTCGGCTCTCAAAATCCGCTCGTACTTCAGGCGAAACGCGTACTTTGATAACTGCCAGCATTTGTCCCTTCGCAACCTTGGTACCCGGCAACGGCAAACCTCCGTTGCGAGTAGATATCTGCCCTGCCGACGGTGACATTATCTCGAACGTGGCGTTCGGATTTGGTACGACACGACCATAGACTTCAATTGAAGGTCGGAACAATGCGGTCGTCGCAAGCGTCTTTTCGAGTCCGATCCTTTCTGCGATTGAAGTTTCTATATGAACCGTATCCAATGATACAGCACGAGGTTCTACGTGATCCTTGTCACGTTCATCGTCACTTGCACGCTCGCAACCTGAAATCACGACCACTGCGAACGCGAGGACAAATGAAAAAACGTTGCAAGCAAGATCCGCACCCAAGGTCTTTCGTAACGATAACTGTTTGGAATATTTATAAGTCATCTAATCAAAAATCTCCGCCTTGCAGTGCTGCGGGGAGATTCCGATTGGTTGAGTTTGTCGAGTTCTGAATTTGTTGCGAAAGAATGCTTCTTGCTCCATTTGAAGATGTTGCTGTCGTTTGAAGGGCTGTGCCCACCTCTGTCGGGTTTAATGCTCCTGATAATTGTAGTCCATCGATTTCAACAAACGTTTTCTGCAACTCAGCGACGGCTTCAATTCTGGCCATTTTCGATTGAAACAAAAGCTTTCTCGCATCCACAACCCGCTGGAAATCCATGCGCCCTGCTTTGTAGGCTGCGGTTACAAGTTCGAGGTTCTCCTCTGCCTTAGGGAGAATGTCCAGTTGCAAGCGTTGACTTTCGCGCTGCAATGATTTGTATTGCCGAAGAGCGACAGAGAGTTGGTCAGCGAGCGCCAGTCGCAAACGCTCATATTCGCGAACTTGCTGCACATAAAAGGCTCGCGAAGAAATACGGTTGCCTTGATTCCTATTGAAAACCGGTGCGGGAATTGAAACGAACGTGCCGATGCTGCTGAACTTCTCTGTAGAATCTCGTTGGGCCACCATTTGCGCGTTGATATTGGGAATTGCCTGAGCATCGGACAGCTGAATTTCGGTCCGGGCAGCTTGTAATTCTGCAAGTTGCGACTTCAGTAGCGGACTTTCATTAAGCAAGCGTTCAAGACTCGATTCCCATTCTAGGTCAGGCAGCTTTTCATCGAACTCAGCGAGTGGTTCGCATAAATCCAGCTTGGTTCCAACAACCGCTTCAAGAGATTGTCTCGCTGCATCGATTCGCAATTGTGAGTCGTAGAGTACACCTCCGGCAGTGGAAATTTGCATTTGTGCTTGCAGAACATCTGGTTTGGTTCCAAGGGAAGCGTCGCGCATCGTGTTCGCAATTCGAAGTCCATCGGTAGCGGATTGCACCAATTCCTTCGCAACTTTGTTAG
>JAYTVL010000572.1:0-1058 GCA_043744075.1 Pirellula sp.
TTGAATCATTGGCAAAGATGTAGCCGTCCACCTGGAAAGCTTGGCAGCTCGTCCAGGTGAGATGAGCTAGCTTGAAAGCAAGCCTTTCTCGGCTATCGACAGTCTGAAGCGACCAAGAGCGATTGCTATGCAACATGTGCCACCTCCTCGACTTCAGCGATTACTGAATCAGAATTGGTTGGCGCAAGCTGCGATAGAATCTTCGACGCTACATGCCTGATATGTTCGAGCGATTGGAGAAGTACTTTCTCATCGCCAGACCATAAACGGATGTAGTCAACGGCCCGCGTTGAGCAGTCAAGGCCAATAGACTTGAAGACAACGAATGCAACAGACTCAGCTTCCGTTTCGCGAACAACTTTATCCGTTGATTCGCGACGGTCGCCCCAGTGAAGCATCTCATGTGCAAGCTCGTGAACCATCGTCGAGAACTTCTGCGATTTAGGCAGAGATTCCAAGACTTCCACTTTGCCACCGGCTGACATGCCGTTGGCACCGTATGGAAGGGATTGAACGAACGAAATTGATATACCTTCTTTTCGGTAAATCTCAATCAATCGGTCAATCTTGTCGCCTGGATCACCACCGAGACTGGCAAAGTCCGGTAGATCCTCACCATCAGTTTGGCTGACGTCGAAAACATGTACGACTCGAAAGCCAAAGAGCGTCTTTGAGTCTTGGTCATCCGTGGATTTCTCCACCTGAGCTTTAGGCTCAGCGGATGATTTGGAATCTTTCTTTCGTTTGCCAATCATGGGTGCGAGGATAGCAATCCCCTTCTCACCCTTCCTGACAAAACGATTGAACTCTTTCCATTTGCCAAAGCCAGCAATGCGACTAGCATCCGGCTTCTGCATATAAATCAACATGCAATTGCCAAACGAGTACTGATGAAACCTGGCCATTGCAGCTAGATAGTTCATCAGTTTGTCACTCATTCCCTGTGATAGAGATTGAGCAAGTTCCTTGAGAGCGTCGTCGCTCTGCTTCAAGGCTTCATCACGATTCATAGTTAGTCTCCTGTTGTCGAGTAGGCAACTCGACATGACGGGTTAAAC
>JAYTVL010000573.1:0-11749 GCA_043744075.1 Pirellula sp.
CGGCGGTTGCCAGATCGCCTGGACGAAATCCGGCGTACGCGTTCCACCGATCACAGGTCCCGCTGAACTATTTGATCGTCTTTTCATAAGCGATTCTCAGCAACGACAGGCTAGTCGCCGCCAAGAAAACGATTTGCAGGCATCAATTCTCGACGCGGTCCGAGATGAGGCGAAGCGTCTTTCCAATCGAATCAATCAAGAGGATAAAGCCAAGCTTGACGAGTACTTTACTTCGGTTCGGGACGTCGAGAAGCGTCTCGAACTCCGTCAGCGTTGGACGAGCCAGCAAAAGCCCACGGCACCCTTCGAGAAGCCCTCCAATCGAAACGCGGTCGAGGATCTTCCGTTGCTCTATGATTTAATCGCTCTTGCTTTACAGACGGATTGCACCCGTATCGCAACACTTGAAATCGGCGGCGATTTCCTACCTCAACATCTCGACATCAAACGCGACTATCACGGTCTTTCGCACCATGGGAACGACCCCGAAGCCATTGACAGTCTCATCAAACTTGAAAGATATCAGATCCAACACTTTGGCAAGTTTTTAACGCGATTGTCGGGGATACAGGATGGAGAGCGGACGCTGCTCGACTCGACCGCGGTCCTTTTTGGGAGTGGTATGGGAGATGCGAACTCACACAAAAACTCGGACCTGCCGATAATTCTCGCAGGTGGCGGATATCGACACGGCGAGTTCCGTCAGGTGCCGCGCGAGGGTATCAACAAGGTGCCTCTCAGCAATCTCTTTGTCGATATCGCTCAGCGGATGGGAGTCGAGGCCGAATCCTTTGGTAACAGCACGGGACGTTTTTCTTGATCGTCGAGTTGGTTGTCGCGGTTGATCTCACTTAGTGGCGTTTCGAAGACAGAAGAAAGCATGCACTCTCTATCGCTACGGTTAGTCGCAATAGGCAAATTTTCTGCGATCGTCGCTTTGATGGCCGCTTCCGGAGTTCAAGCTGACGACGTTGTTTCTCCCAAGGAGATTCAGCAGTTTGTTGGTAGATATTGCTTCGAGTGTCACAGCGCCGATTCGCATAAGGGAGACCGCGAGTTCGAGTCGTTTGCCTTGCCATTAAAGTCGGAGGCTGGCATTATTGAAGCGAAGGACATCATCGACCAGTTGACGCTAAAGGAGATGCCGCCTCAAAAATCACTTCAACCTAGAGATTACGAGCGACTTGCCGTCATCCGAAGTTTGCGGGAAGGGATTTCGGCTGCTCGCGGCAAGTACGCAAGTTCGGGCGGTCGCACCGTGCTCCGCCGACTTTCCATTCGGGAATATGAGAACACTTTGGCGACACTTTTTGGTCGACGAGTTGATACTCTTGGACTGACTGCGGATTTCCCCAAGGAAAAGACGAGTCGTCATCTGGACAACATAGGTACGTCGCTGGTAACTTCCGGTTTTCTTGTCGATCAGTACTTTCAAGCTGTGAATCGTCTCGTCGAAATGCGTTTGGGCAAGCCTGCGCTCGAGCCCCAAACCTGGACCTTCAACGATCATTTCGTTCAGTACGAAGAGTTGCAAGGCCCACACAAATCGGTCTTCAACTACCGCTACTTGAACCTTTACGAGCAGCCCAATACCGACACGCGGCAAGGGGGCTACGGACACATCGAGGATTTCTTGGATGGAGTGCCCGCCTCAGGTCTCTATGATATTGAGGTCGAAGCCCAGGCAATGCATCGCGATACTCACTACGATCCAAAAATTTTCGGTATCGACTTTTCGGAGCCATTTATACTTGGGGTCGTACCGGGGGACGTTACGAAAGGTCACATCCACTACCCCCAGGCCATTGAGCCGCTTCTCGCTTCCGCTCTCGTACCGGATGAGAGTCCGACGCGGTTAGCTTTCCGCGTGTGGCTCGAAGCTGGGCAGACACCGCGTTTCATCTTCCCGAATGGCCCCTAGCCTCGCGGCTCTCCTACGCTTTCTGGGCGACATCCCCTGATGAAGCGCTTCTTGAATCTGCGAAATCAGGCAAACTTGTCCGAGATGAGGAGTTAAGGAAGCAGATACATCGCATGCTGGAAGACGAACGCATCAGCGGCTTCGTGAACGGTTTCCTTGACAGTTGGCTAAACCTTCGAGACCTCGGTAGCATGCCACCGCCGCGCGAGACCAATCGCGCTTACTACGCCGAGGATCTTCCGGCATCAATGAAGGCCGAGGCCGGCTACTACTTTCGTGATCTTCTCGCAAACGACGGTTCGGTGGCTCGATTCATCGATGCGGACTATATCTTTGTCGATAAGAAGCTAGCCAAGCTCTACGATTTACCCGAGCAGAAAACGTTGCGGCTGGCGGATGGTTTTCAAAAGGTGGAGCTTCTTGGTAATCCACATCGAGGCGGTCTGCTCGGGATGGCGGCTGTGCTCACCGTGAGTGCGAACGGAGTTGAGACCTCTCCCGTCACCCGCGGCGTATGGGTGAGTGAAAACATTCTCGGCATACAGCCCCCACCTCCACCTGACGAAGTGCCGGCGATCGATCCCGATGTGAGTGGCGCAACCAATATTCGCGAACGCCTGGCGAAACACCGGGCTGATGCCGCCTGCGCTGAATGCCATCGCAAAATTGACCCCCTTGGCTTTTCTCTAGAATCCTTCGATCCCGTTGGACGTTGGCGTACGAAGTATTCCGGCCCTGCGAACAGCAAAGCGTCTGCAAAAAAAATCGATTGCTCTGGCGAGTTTCCTTCGGGTGAAAAGTATGAAGACTTCGCCAATTTCAAAAAGATTATCAGCAATACTCGACAAGACCTTTTTGTACGACATCTCATCAGCCAATTCCTTGCTTATGCTACCGGTCGTCTTATGGAATCGTCCGACGATTTTGTGATCGACGAGCTCCATCGCAAGATACAAGTAGATGGGTTGGGACTTCGAACTCTTTTGATAGAATGCATTATGAGCGACATCTTTCGCTCGCGATAAGCTACACTTAAACGAAAATGTTCTGAGTCTCTTCAAATCGTTACCGAGAAAAGCGACTGCACCCTCAGCTATGACGAGTGGAAAGCCCTCTGCGGCAAGCCCAAGGACGACAAAGCCCGCCTGAGCAATGCCATGCTCACCATGCTCCAAAAGATGGAAGTCAACGCCAAGACCTTCGTTAATAGCCTCGGTCCAGTGAGTGAGATTGTTTAAGGTCAATGGAATGGGGGCAGAGGAATAAAGACTTCAGATTCTAGACAATCGGGCCGGATGTCGGCTACAAGGTTGGCGCGGCAATCGCAATGCGGCACGGCGTCAGCGTGCAGGCTCCGTACAAGGGCGTGCCCGTGAATTGTGTGAAGGGCTATGCGGGCGTGAACTCGCCCGCCAAGCGGCCCAGGGTCAGCTTCGAGACGCTGGTCCCCTTGGTTCAAGTTGGTTACAACCGATAAGCGTCCTACTTCGTTGCCAAATCCAGGTTCAATTCCTTGGCCTTTGTCTCCTTGGTGATATCTAGTTCATATCCACTTGTCTCAGCGCTTTGGTACTTCTTGGGAACGTGGCTCTTTACCGGCTTGCCTTCCATGTTGGGTTCTTGTTCCCAGCATTCGACATATATTTTATACTTACCTGGCATCATTCCATCGTCTGGTTCGAATGTGGTCGTCTTGTACGATCCGTCCGCTCCGAAGTGGCCGTTCGCTGGACGCATCGGAAAGCCTTCCGCTGATTCCATCGGCAAGAAATAAACAATTCCTTTGCCGGGTGGGGCCTTGCCATCAAAAGTGACTTTCCCGGTCACCTTCACAGTTTGAGGCATGCCATTTCCGCAACCAGGCAACGAACTCAATGACACAGCCAGCAAACAAACGAGTAAATATCGCACTTAGCGCAATCCTTTTTTTGGGAAGACTTGGAAACAATACCGAATCAACAACTTCTTAGAATCACTATTCTATTGAGGCGACTTCACCGCCTGCTCTGGTTCCGAGATTGTTAAAGATGCGATAGTCGATGGAAGTCGAGACAAATTGAACGCTCCCATCTCCCATTGCAAACTGTGCGCCGCCAGTGTGCATACTCTTGAATCCACAAACGCGAGCCCAATTAGATCCGGCGGCCTGAAAGATTTTCGCGCCCACTGCACCCGCTACATTGGATTCTTTTGTGTTCAACGGAATGCCGGTTCCCGAGAATGGGAAGTTTAGCGCATAGAGTCCCTGAAAATCGCAATGCCCCGGCAATGTTTCTCCCAGCATATAGGTATTTGACAATCCATCCGAAACATGGCCGAACTTAATCGCTTTGACGCTTCGTCCAAACATGCCTGTCGAATTTCCCGCTGGGTATCCGTTGCCAGCGTTCGTACCAAAGTTATTTCCTTGACAGCAGTAGTTGGAATCGGAAGAGGTGCCTCCAGCTGGACAAAATGGACACGAGTCCATTTGAGTTGGGCCAATACTGGCGGTGTACCATATTCCATGTCCTGGCGAAACGTTATGCGTAGCAAAACGAGTCATGAATGGCGAACTGCCTGCCGGATCCGAAGGGCAAATCCAACCCGAAACGATCGTCGTTTGCGCCACTTTGATGTTGGCTGGCGTGTTTCTCAGATTTCCGTTCGAATCCATTGAACTGTAGAGGTTATTCAATTCAAGATAAGGAAAAGTCATCACCGCCCAATTGAATCCATTGTTAGTGCAGCAATTAGGCGTCCCATGCGGCAACGTCTTATGCGTCGATTCGTAATTATGTAACGCCAGCGCAATCTGCTTCACGTTGTTGCTGCATTGCATTCGCCGAGCAGCCTCACGAGCTGCTTGCACGGCAGGTAGCAGCAGTCCAACCAAGATGCCAATAATAGCGATGACGACCAACAACTCGACTAACGTAAAACCTCTTCGCTTTGTAATCGCGATTTGCATTTTTTGACTCCTACTAAGGAAAATGAAACTGTTTTGAACAAAAGTGTTTTGCAAAATCAAAATTGCAAACGAATCATTTCGAAAGATCGAATTCAAAATGATTTGGTTTGCCTGCCGCAACTTCAGCTTTGAGAAAAGGACTAGTTGAATCCCGGTATTTCTGCGCCCAAGGCCCACGCGGCGGCGTTTTTTCCTGTCCCATGTCGTCAACTGGTATCTTTTCACCTGGAGGCCAGCCTTCCGTAACGGTTACAAAGTGAGTGCCGACCGCTGCCCCATTATTGGTCCCGACCGAGACGACTTTAGAAAATTTCCCATCTGCATCTGTCTGCGCAACACCAGTGGGTGCACCTGGGAGATTCTGTGGGAAGAAAGTCACTTTTGCGTATTGAACTGGTTTGCCTTTAAACAGTATCACTCCATCCGCCGGAGCCGTTGGAGGGCCGCTTTCCGAGCAACCCGTTGCAAATGTTCCAAGTAACAAACTGAACAGTATCAGACGATGCAAAATAAGGTCTCCTTGTTCGATCGAAATGTAGCGTCGATCATAAGTCGGGCTGAACCGGACGCTAGGCGTTCCGGCTGATTAGCCGAAGGGCGCTAGCCCACGGTTTGCGGCCCATGTTGTGATCGACGCCAAAAGTAACGGAGATAGCTCTTGAGTGGATTGCTTGCAACCTGCCCCAAACCGCAGATGCTAGTCGTCTCCATAATGCGGCTAAGGACTTTTACCGTGTTTTCAAGCTCAATTGAATTATTCACGGACGTTTTTTGCTGCAAGGATTTCGCGATATCAACTATCTTCCTTGAACCAAGCCTACAGGGGACGCACTTGCCGCACGACTCACGTTGATAAAAGCGACTGCAGGCAATGGCTTGATCTAGCATATCCGCGTTCTCCCCGTAAATGACCAGTCCTGCACCGAGCATATAGCCAATTTCTCTACCGGCATTCATGTCCAAGGGCAATAGCCGGACATCGATTGGATCGCCAACGAGTTTAGGAAACTTCAATTCCTCAGTCTCTTTGCCCTCGCGATCTGATTTCTTTGGCGAGCGTATTGAACCTTTCGGTATCCAAGCTGGCAAGAAACCGCCAGAGGGTCCGCTAAGTGCAACCGCTTGCAATGCACAACCATCTTTCATACCTCCGGCGTAGTCATCAATCAATTCACCTAGAGTAATTCCGCACGGCACTTCGTAGGCGCCTGGGCGATTGAGGTCTCCGCTGATGGAAAAGAAACGTTTTCCTTTCGATCGATTGCGGCCTGCATTCTTGAACCAAACACCGGCCGGATCGATCGCGTCCGCAGACTTATTCGCACGCTCACGTTCGAACACATCTGGGGCAGGCTCGTACAACAAAATCGCTGGCACCCAAGCAAACGTTTCTACGTTATTGAGAATGGTAGGTTGATTGTAGAGGCCGTTTGTTTGAAGTTCAGGAGGACGATTACGAGGCTCGGATCTTTTGCCTTCGAGGGCTTCAATGAGTGCCGTCTGTTCGCCACAAACGTACCCTCCAGGACTCACGAATACCTCAAGACGAAACTCCCGTCCACTGCCAAAGATGTTTGCCCCACATGCTCCGAACTTAACTGCTTCTGCGATGGCTTCTTCAAGTCTTCGAATTTGCTCGAAATACTCATGACGGATGTAGATGAATCCTCGCTTCGCTCCCGTTACTAGGGCTGCAACGATCATTCCTTCGATTACTAAGTGTGGGGCAGCCATGAGAATGTCCCGATCCTTGAACGTGCCTGGCTCACTTTCGTCTGCGTTACAAACGACATACTTTACTTCCCCCGGTGCCTTTCTTGTTTCGTCCCACTTTTCCGCTGCTGGAGCACCAGCTCCCCCCATGCCTAGTAGGCCCGCAGTTCGCAAGGCGTTCACGACTCGCTCTGGATTCGGATCGAGCAGAAATTTCTTTACCGCTAAATAGGAGCTACTGCCTGACGTTTTGTAATAGTTGATCTCTCCACTTGCAAGCGAAACAGATGCTGTTGCCATGTCACTGTCGGGCACTGTGTCTGATCCCTCTAAAGTAGCCGTCACAATTTCGGTCATGTCTCTCGCAGACCGACCGACAAACAACTCGTCATTGACTAGCGCTGCGGGCGCTCGATCGCAGCGTCCGAGACATGACGCTTCTGTAATTTCAAGCAATGCATCACCCACTTCGGATTGCAGCTGTCGAAGCTGTTTCGACATCGCAACCGATCCTCGCAATCTACAACTCATATCTCGGCAAACGTAGACATGGCACTTTGGCGGCTTGGTTCGCCGAAAGTGAGGGAAAAAACTGACAACATCTTGAATGACACGAATAGGCTCACCAACTTGATCCGAAATCCGTTGTATTTCCGAATCCTGAATAAACCCGTGTTTGTGTTGAGTTTCCTGGAGCATCTTGGCAATGCGAGTCCCAACTTGTCGGTCTATAAGCGAAGTCATGGTCTTTTTCGAAGTTGTCTCACAAGTTCACTGTGGTAATTGTCAAGCATTTCAGGATGAAACCGCGACGTTGCGTTAAAATCTTTGGTACCGAAAGACTTCCAGGTTTTGTTACTTCCTGAGAAGGGATCTTCATACAACAAAGGAACAGGATCGGCACTGCCTTCCATCCCTAATCCCTCGGCGAGAACTCGAGTAGCGATATACCATTGAGTTGCCGATTCCCAGCTTCGAAATCTTGCAGCGTTTTCCGCTTGCGATTGAAGCTTTGGCAAAATAGCTTCCAATGAATTCGCCTTTGTTGATGAAACTTGATCGCGTTCGATTTCCAGCCATCTCCTGAACGACTCCGCTTTCATCGCCACCTCATTTGGCTTAGGGGCAGTTGCCTCGATCAGGCTCTTGAGACTGTTAATTTGAGCCATCACTTCGCCAACAGACTGGTCACGAATGGCGGAATCCAACTGCGAGACACTCCAATCATCCCAGTCCGCTATTGAGTTGGCCCCACGCGTCTGCCGCCAACTAGGTTGAATTAACGCATGATGGCAACTCGTACAATTGTACTCTGTCAGTTCGGGCCAATTATGCGGCGAAGTACTTTGATCCATTGCTCTTTCTGCACGAGCAGCAAGTAGCTTAAGACGTGTGATGGCGTAAGTTATTTTTCCGATTCGCCATCGTTCAAAGCCAATCGATGCCCCTTTTCCAACCTCTTCGTCCTTCGTGTCCCAATGGACGGGATAACGGCGTGAAAAACTCTCGAAGTCGAAATACATCGGCGGGTGCCCGGCTGCCATCAATCTGTGATCCACTTCGCGATCCAAGCGATCTTCCTGATTTGAGCCCTTACGATTAAGTTCACCCACGTGGCACGAAGAACAAACCTCTGCGCGGCCAACCAAGGACTCGACATCTAACTTTTTACTGTCGTCGAATCGACTCCTTCCGCGAGCCTTCCATTCATTCGAATAGTGCTCGCTGCCCCATGCATCGGCACTGCCGTGGCAAACTTGGCAGTCCGCACCCAAAACACGTTGGCTTCTTGGTGCACTTTCGCTTGCATGGCACGAAACGCATTTGGTCTCAAGGATGTCAAGATACTTTTGCGAGGTTGGAGTTAATTCTTCGTTAATCAATCGCGAAACGATTCTGGCGGATGTTTCATTCAGCAAAACCGTATAAGCTTGAGCATGTGGATCTTGGTCAAACCAAATCTTCCCAGCTCGTTGCAATTTCTTTGCCTTTGGCAAATTTGATCCATGACAGGAGGTTGTCATACAACCGACTATGCTCTGCTCACGCAATCCGGAGCTGAGTTTTCCAGCATCGTTATCATCACCTAAAGCTACGCTCGGCCAGAGCAATATCATGCTTATTCCGACACTTCTCGCTGAGCGCCACCATCTGGTTGCGAGGCTCTGCCTCGCAACCCACTGTTTTGCAGGCTCCGCCTGCCATACCCGGAAACTGGTGCGAAACAGATTGATGGGAGCTTGAGGCGGAGCCTCCGAGGCAGTGCGTTCCAAGGCCGGAGCCTTGGAACGAGGCCATTCGAGGTGGCGTTCGTGCGAACAACGAAGCATCACGGTGAAGCCTCGATGGCTAAGAATCGCTGGACCTCGCTGAGTGACGTAGTTATATTAGCTGTTATCGACTTAGGAGGGTCAACATGGTATCGATGACAATCGATGCAATCGGCAGAAGCAACTTGCTTGTTTGTTCCAAAAGACATTGATCTCTTTGCCGAGTTTTGAATATGGCACTCCCGGCATTTATCGATGCCAGCGATCATGACCTGACTCGATTCTGCCATCGACCTGTCGTTTATGCTTGAATCGAAAAGCTCATCGCTAGATTGGTAGGCTTCCGCATGGCAATCTTTGCACTTAACCATTAGGTGCGCACCGTGCG
The DNA here is from genome assembly GCA_043744075.1 of Pirellula sp. Lineage (GTDB taxonomy): Bacteria > Planctomycetota > Planctomycetia > Pirellulales > Pirellulaceae > JBKCUI01. The sequence continues at coordinate 9,243 of JAYTVL010000573.1, forward strand.
TGAAAGAAGCGTCGCCAAGCCATTTGGTTTTGAGGTTGCTTGGCTTCACTATGGATCGGGAGTCCGAGTCCGGTTCCAGTTGATGGCACTTTTTACACATGTTTATTGAATTGTATTCTAGCACAGCGCGAAGTCTCTTTTCCCGAGCTTCGATTTGCTCTTCAGTTGCAGGCTGCTTTCGGAATTGTAGAAGCGATTCAATCACTTGTTGCGTTTGCGTACGCTTCAGTCCATGCGGGACACCATCCAATTCGTGGCAAGCAACGCAATGCTTTTCAAATTCGATCGGTCTAAAAAGCATGTGCGTTGACGATTGAACGGCTGCGATGGGATTCGATTCAGGCAATTCCAATGACTCGTATCCTTTCAATTCTACGTCTCGTGAATGACAGCTGCTACAGGTCAATTGAATGAGTTGATTAAGGTCATGGTTGTCTTTGTTTTTGTAAAAAGGCTGAAACCTTTCTGGCAACATATTTAGTCGCTTTGCATCTAACCCCTTGGGCATTTTCGGCTGGCCTAGTCTTAAGTGTTGAATGTGGCTAAAGAGAATTGTACCTGGATCTTGTTCCAAACCTATGAATGGCGGATGCCCGTTGGGTTCAGAAAAATTGTTAACTTGTTGAGCTTTTTTCCCTCTGTCGGCCGTTGAAATGGCGTTCATATTTACGTGGCATCGTGAGCAATTGCTATCCGGCACTTCAACAAGACTGTGATCAAAGCCTAAATGCTCGCGGTGGCATGTACTGCAACTCTCTGTTTCCTGGACCTCCTTTTTCGTTTCAGACGCAAAGTGGTCGGTCACAGCGTGGCATGTGCCGTTACATTTCTGATTATTTCTGGAAATGTTCCGAATGTCATCGCCGCCAAATGCGTCTTTGCGAATCGGGACATTTAATAAATGGCAATTTTCGCAACCGGTTTTGTTCCAACCGAAATGGGGTTGGGAGAGCTCGCCAGTTGTTTGATGAATTGCGCCATTGCTCGAAAACATCCAGGCAGAGCAAGCAACACCAACTACTAATCCGAGGATACCCATCCAACGCTTCCGATAAAGAAAACGATCGAAAGCGGCGTGGTATGACCTGTCAATTTTCGCTGCGCGTTGTCGACCGTTTTCTTGCATCCGATTCGTTGCCCCCCGTTTTTCTTACATGTATTTCAAAGCGAGAATGATATGTGTGATCAACAGCACTCCCAATAGCACTGACACACTGGCGTGAAATGCAACCCACCCATGCAGCCAAGCCTGAGCGCGACGTTGCGTATCATATTGTAGACGCTGTACAGACAATTCTTCCAGTTGATCGACTATCGGACGAGCAGTCGCTGAACAAGAATCCCGCAGCAATGTGAACCAATCCACAGATTTCTGCCGAGTCCTCAAAGGAGATGTCTTTTTTGTTTTTTTTTGCCGCAAGTCACTTTCAGAAAGTTCAATACCATCCAACATGAAAGGCTCTACAACGGCGGCATACTGTCTCCAAAGCTCTTTTCCATCGTCTGCATTGAATTCGCTTTCCGCATCGATCTCGATTCGGGAACGGCCAGCGTCTCGGCGTTGAACCGCCCCGATAACGATAGCTTTCAATTCACCACGGTCATGTTGGATCGTTACTGCACCGCTCATCTTGGAGGATATGCTGTCTAGATTCGGAAGTTTTCGTAACCCGTCTGGCTTAGGTCCATAGGCCACGGTCAGCATTCGTCTGGCATTTAAGGCCGCTTGGATCGAAACATCGTCGATTTGGCAGGCGATTGTTTCATATGGAAGATTCCCCAGCATCCACCTAGGGATGACTATCTGCATGACCCAACCATAGATCCCGCTTGCTAATACGAATAATAAAAGAAACAAAAGAGTCGTACTAAAAGTTCCACCGAAACGGTATCCGGAATGAATGAACGCAAGCGGTCCAGTTGCCAAGCCCAACCAGATATGCGCCACCATCCAATACTTCGTTGGAAACAATTTCCAGCGTCTAAGTCTCTTTCTGGGCCATAACAGCAGCTCAAATAAAATAATGGCTGCAGCAACAATTCCGACCACCAATCCAGGCAGCGAACTACCGGAAGCCATTCGACCTGTTGAAAGCGAGTACGAAGCTTGCCATATCGCACCGCCCAATACTAGCGATAAGGACAACAGAATTGATCCGAGATGAAGCCTAAGTTTTCGGATCAACAACACGAATCACCTACGAAACCAATGAATATTCCCCAAAAAATAATTCAAGTTCAACTGTTCTAAGTCCGGGATTGAGACCCACGGCCAAAGGCCTTGGGGGTCGAGTTTAGTATAGTCGAACAAGGTAGTTGTTAGACTCTAGCCGTTGCATGGTTCACTGTCAACTTTTGAGTATATTGCCCTTGTGCCTTTTTTAACCGCGCAGCGGACTGTAACTTAAGCAAGGCCCCTATGTATCGTGGAGTCGGTCATAAGTCGGGCAAGGTTAGAGGTGAAAATTCCGCTTAACCGTAGTGGATCTTGTTAAAGATCCTTGCAA
>JAYTVL010000574.1:0-44452 GCA_043744075.1 Pirellula sp.
CGAAGTTATGATTCGCAGGAATGCCTTTCACGGCGAATGGAACTATGAAATCCATCCAAAATAGAATCGTAATTCGGTAGTTAATTGTTTAGCGACGCCTAAGCAACTTCTCAGGCTTCCCGTTTGGAGTTCAAACCTCCCATCGAGAACGGATCATTGATCCTACATCCCAAGTTAATTCAACAACTCCAACTCGTCCCGATTTTTCTCCGGCAGATGATCGACAATGTCTTCGAAAGGGATGTGAGAAACTCCAACGCCTGACCCCTTTGGTCAAAGAACTACCAGCGAACCAATTAAGCTACAATGCGCGAAGTTTGATTCGAGCCATTCGAGCCCGAAAGTCAGATGGCTGTCAGTTGGGCACGTTTACTGTTGAGGTTTCATTTGGAGTTTAGTTGGAAGCGATTTCTGCCTATTTTACCCGCAGCTTTTTTCGGGCTTGCCATCTGGCTGCTTTATCACGAGATTGGGCATTATCGATGGCAAGAAATTGAGCAGAGCATTGGTTCGATTCCATTGGCGAAGATTTGCTTTGCCGGCGGTTTGGTCTCGCTAAATTACCTTGTGCTTGTTGGATACGACTGGCTTGCACTTAAAGCCATCGGAGTCCGACTGGAACCCGCAAAGGTTGCATTCGCCTCGTTTGCTGGCTTTGTCGCAAGTTATAATTTCGGCGCAACTTTAGGGGGCGTGCCAATTCGGTATCGTATCTATTCGACGTATGGGTTAACGGCGATTCAGATCATCCAATTGTCGGTGATGCTCGGCGTGACGTTTTGGATCGGTGAGTTTGCTTTGGCCGGTGTCGTTTTCGTCATCGCCCCAATCCAAGTCCCTGCCAAGCTGCACTTGCCGTTTGAGACAGTTTACGGACTTGGCTGGGTGTTGCTTGGAATCGCTGCCACGTATTTCGCTATGACGATGTTTCTTCAACGAGCAATCCGAATGGGTAGCAAAGAATTTCGATTGCCGAGCCCCAAAATGACAGTAGCTCAATTCGGTATTGCTGCGGCCGATTTCTTTGTCGCTGCGGGAACACTCTATGTGTTGCTCCCCGATGCAATTGGCGTGTCCTTCCTGCAGTTCCTCTGTGTTTTCTTGCTTGCCATGATCGCAGTCGTACTTACCCACATTCCAGGCGGAGTAGGAATATTTGAGTTGGTAATATTAACGATGCTTGGTGCTGAAGCCAACGGAGATGTTGTTGCTGCTCTCTTGGTGTTTAGAGTGATTTACTACCTGTTCCCGCTGCTTATTGCTTGTTCGATGTTCGGCTATTTTGAATATATTCAACGTCGAGAGCGAATCAACCCTATTATCAAGCAGTTGAGTCAGGCAGCTGCTGTTATAGCCCCGAGTCTCATTGCTGGGGTAGTGCTCATCGGCGGCGCGATACTGCTGGTGTCAGGCGCGACTCCTAGCGCGGAAGATAGGCTTCGATTTCTTCGCTTTTGGCTCCCGTTGCCCTTTATTGAAGTTTCCCATTTCTTGGGCAGCCTAGTCGGCGCCGCGATGTTGGTGGTCGCCCGCGGTCTTCAACGGAAGCTGGATTCCGCTTGGTGGATCGCGTCAACATTGTCCTTTGTCGGAATCGTCACTTCGCTCCTCAAAGGATTTGATTTCGAAGAAGCAATCCTTTTGGGGTTGGTACTGATTGTTCTGATCCTGAGTCGAAAAAGATTCTATCGAAAAGGTTTTTTGTTGCACCAACGCTTCACGCCTGGGTGGATCACGGCTATCGGCTTGGTCGTAATTTGTTCTATGTGGCTGGGGATATTTGCTTTTAAGCATGTGGAATATCAACATGAATTGTGGTGGCAATTCACGTTACGAGGTGATGCTCCGAGATTCTTGCGAGCAAGTGTCGGAGTGACGGCCGCTTTCCTCTTCTTTCTGATCTGGCGGATTACAAGGCGAACGGCACCCAAGGCTTTGGAGTTAACATCGGAAGATGATTGGGAAGCGGTACAGAGAATCGTTGAATTGTCGACCAAGACCAATTCCAATCTAAGTTTCCTTGGCGACAAACGGTTTTTGCTGAACAACGATCGACAAAGCTTCATCATGTACGCGGTCGAAAAGCGATCCTGGATAACCATGGGAGATCCGGTTGGATCAAACGACCAGTTTGCCGAGCTCATCTGGAAGTTTCGTGAGACCTGCGACCACTATGACGGTTGGCCTGTCTTCTATCAAGTGGATAAGGAGTACCTGTCCCTCTACTTGGACCAAGGCTTGACATTGCTGAAAATTGGTGAAGAAGCACATGTGCCCCTCGAGCAGTTTTCGCTCGAGGGACATAGGAGCTTACGGACCAATCGAAACAAGCTTCAGAAATCAGGCTACCACTTTGAGTTGATTCTTCGAGAGGATGTCCCAGCAACGCTTCCTCGACTACGAGAGGTTTCAGATGCTTGGCTCGCTGAAAAAAATGCGTCGGAGAAAGGATTTTCCCTAGGCTATTTTTCTGAGTCCTATTTGCGTCGCTACCCTTGTGCAGTCATCAAACAAGGCGACCAAATCATCGCGTTCGCCAACATACTTCAAGGAGCTGAAAAATCGGAACTTTCAATCGATCTAATGCGGCATGTTTCCAATGGTCCAAACGGCCTGATGGACTTCCTTTTCACTGAGCTTTTACTATGGGGCAAAGCGGAGGGATTTCACTGGTTCAGCATGGGTATGGCTCCACTTTCTGGACTAGACAGTCGGCCCCTGGCACCCATTTGGAACAAAGCGATCAATCTTGTCTACCGGCATGGCGACCATTTTTATAGCTTCGAAGGATTGCGCCAGTACAAGCAAAAATTCGATCCAATTTGGCAACCGAAGTACCTTGCGTCGCCAGGCGGGTTGGCGCTTCCCAGGATACTTGCGGACCTAACGCAACTAATCGGAAGAAAGAGAACGACATGACGGCCCGAAGCAAAACACCGGAGCTAGCGTTTTCCGTAATTGGATTTCATAGGTTGTGCACCAAGTTGCCTTAGTCGCAGTTCGCCTTGAGCCACCATGAGTTTTGCATTTTCAACGACGTTACGCAATTGCTGCGTTTCTTGGTTTTGGTGTGCGGCAGCAATAGTTATCGGTTTTGCCTTCGTGATTTCCTCTCGGGATTCCTGCCGTGCTTTTTCAAGGCTTCGTTTGGCGTCCTTCCACTCTTTGCTGCTTTCGAAAAGTTTCTTACGAATGTCTAGGATATGTTGTTCAGCTTTCGACAATTGATCCGTCGCGGACTTGTATTCCGAGTCGTTTTTTATCCTCATTCTTTCTGACTCAGGCAATCGGGACATTTCGACAAATCGCGAATCAAAAGTAGAGACTCCGTCCTCCTCTGGTGTTTGAGCCAATTTGTGGAATACGGAATGCGCAGTTTTGTTGCATTGGTCGACTACTTTCGTGGCTTCGGCGAACTCAGAATGGTCCGTCTGACCAGCTAAAATATCGGCCTCGATCATCTGCACTTCTTCGAAGGCATTGTGCAGATCTGAATTTGCCGTTTCGATCTCCTGTCGAATGTGATTGAGTTTAGACATCGCCTCGACTGCCATTGACTGGGACATGGCTGACTTTGACTCGGCATTGGCCAATACTTGTTTTGCCAATGCGACTTGCGATTGAAGTAAACTAATCATTTGCTTCTTTTGAGCTTGAACCATCGCTGTGGCATGTCGATGGTATGAGCTACTTCGATGGTGGCCCCGATACTGGGCTTCGACAACCCCCATTGAGAAAAACGAGAAGAAGACGAGGGTGAGTCCAATTTTATGTAACATCATTGAAGAATCCTACTGTAAACCTAAGACTTATTCAGATCCTGTCATCTGCCTGTCAAATCAATTGTATTCCACCTTCGCCTGATGCGACAACGACCGCAAAACAATTCCGACGCTTGCGGCAATAAGATGGACAAGGTCGGCCGAAAAAGTGATTTGAGAGCTTGGCATTTGCAGAAAAGAAACAAAAGTGCGTGCACCCAATAATGCGAACAAGCCGATGGTCCATATTCTTTGATTCTGAAGATTGCTTGCGAGGATAGTTCTGCACAAACATCCATAATAACCTGCCGATGGTCCCACATCGTGAAGCGAATATAGCGTTGAAAAAGTTTGGCCAAGTTGCATCCAATGCAACATGCCAACACCTACAGCAAAAACCAAGACCGACGTTAAATGCGATAGGCAAAAGGTCCACACGACGATTTTCGATCCGAGCGTTCGCTCACACCAACCAACGGCAAGGAAAATCATAACGACAGCTGCAATTAAGTGGCGTGCATCATGTGTCAAGACAACGCTAGTTATAACTCGTAGTAATTCACCCGAGGCTAGGTGACGCGGTGCAAGGCCAAGATTCGACACGTTGTCTGGATGTAAAGTTCCATTGGAGCTGATAGTCGCTGCAGAACAAAGTAATACTGTGACAATGAGAAACACGGTGAATTTTACATTGCAGACCAAAGTTAGAATTACATCGCTTTTCATGGATTGGCAATGCCCACCATGCTCCCTTTGTAACGTTCATGGATTATCAGGAGACGGTAGTCGATTTGATTTCTACCGTCAGCTAAATGATGCGTGCTCGCCTAGACAAGCAGTTGCGAGACTATACTCGCTCATTTTTCAAGGTGGAGATAGCCGGACGCAATTCTTTCAACCTACATTTATCTCGCACTCGTGCCAACCGATACGACGACTGATCCATCCGGAAGTACCATACCTGGTCTCAAATCACCCGTGGGCTGACCATCTGCCGAGACTGGGCCAGAATACACATTGGGGTTACTCTGCTGTACGTTGATACTCGGTCGACTGACAACATAGGGTGCAGAATACGGTGCTACATACTGGGGAGAGACATAACTGGAGGTATATGACGGCGAATAGTAAACAGACGGTAGGGCTGAGGAGTAGTTCGAATACCCAAGTCCGGAATATCCTAGATTGGAATAACCTAAGCGTGAACCGCCGTAACCGTATGAAGATCCGTAGCCGAGTCCGCCAAAACTTGAATAGCTTCCCAAACCAATACCGAAGCCGCCCAGACCGTATCCGCCATATCCGCCATATCCGCCGTAACCTCCGTATCCGCCGTGATAGCTATGGCCTGAATAATGCGAGCTACCCATATGCGAGCTACCCATATGCGAGCTACCCATATGCGAGCTACCCATGTGTGAGCTACCCATGTGCGAGCTACCCATGTGTGAGCCACCCCCTGCATGTCCTCCACCGTGTCCTCCACCGTGTCCTCCGCCGTGTTGACCAAACGCAGTTGTTTGGGAACACATTGCGATCCCCGATACAAAACAAAATGTCGACAAGTACCTTAACCATGAGTTGCCAGTAAATCGTTTCAACATGACTCTTCTCCAAGGCAGCGATGCGTGCCATTAAGTGTGTTACAAAGCAAGAATATCTCAATTAGTGCAAACCGGAGGCCAAACTGGGGTAGTGAATGTGCGTACCAAGTCTGCTTTGGCGTTCTGTTTAGAGCCAAACGGCCAACGGCTAGCGTTCATTCTTGAAATGACCGCATAAAGACAGCATACGTCATGATTTGAGCCTGCAATCGCAGTTATTTGCTTGACGAGATCCCTGCGATTCTTACAGCTTTGTAACGAACTCTCTCCGGAATACGGTGATCCTCCAATCTCAAAAAAGCAGTTATCGATCAAAATGATCGCGAAACGTTCACATTTTGAGACTGAACACCGAGGCTCAATGGCACTCACTTTGAGCCGCAAACCGCTAGCGTGCGGGGCTGGCAGGCTAAGAATCGCTTGCGAATCCGGTCCTCATGCTAGAAGTCCAATTGGCATCGCATGCCATACGCATCGGTTTGCGAGCTGATGAAATTGTTTGAAAGGATAGCACCGTTGCGGTTTGGACGGGAATCCGCCCAAGAATGGATGTAGTTAAACACGCATTTGCAATTCGGATTTACGTACCAATTCAGTCCCGCAGTCATGTTCTGCATCATCCCGCCTTGGATCTGTTTATCGGTCAAGTCCAAGTAGGACCAACGTCCAGCAATCTCCCAGGCTCCCCAACCGCCACCACTTTTCGACACACTGTTAAATGGCATCACCCGATCGATCGCTCCGGCTTTGCGATCATAGGGCCGATGCTCGCCTGTTAGAAACCAACCGACTTGCGAGTAAGCGCCGTTCAGGAACGCATTTCCGCTACCCGTTGGGTCTACAAAGCATCCCATCGCTTCACTCTGCCATGAAAGCGGGCCGCGAACCCACATGGACTCCAAGCCAACGGTTTGCGTCAAGCTCGAGCTAATGGTTCCTGTATCCACAAAGAAGGGTGTGCCGTTGGCAACCGACGGCACAGGCTGTCCGCTGGTTCCGATGGGAGATCCTGTCGGTACCACAAACTCGCCGACGAAAATCTCAGGCACACTGCGAAAGCGAACACGTTCGTTGGGTGGTGCATTGAGAAAGTACCCAGCCCCGACATGGAGATAGTCTTCGCCCTTTGCACCATCGTGCCATAGCAAGTGAGTCAATCGTCCCGCTCCGCCGTTTCCACCGTCCGTACTGAGCGAGCCTCCGAATTGATCTTGGCCTGTGCGAAAGTACGATGCCGCCCAAGTCCAATTCAAGTCATTCGAGTTATTGTAGAAACCAACACCTATGTGACGGAACGGTGTGAAGGCTTGAAACAGTGACGAACGTTCCATGAAGGTGGTGTATCGAAAGCTACTTACGACTTCTAAACTGAATGGTTGCTTCCATTGCCCGACGCGAACGGTGCCCAACGGGCCTACTTCTTTAAAGTCGGCCCAGACGTCGGTGAACGTCGGTCGCCCAAAGAAGCCGAAATCCATTTGCATGAAGTAGTCCATGCGATCGGACACAGCCCCTTTGGCACCAAGTCTCGCCCGGCGAAAATCGGCACCGCTTTCGACGTTTCCGTACGCTTCTCGGCTGGACTCAAGTTGACTGAAGCTAACCGCGTCTGCTTGAAAAACGCCGCTGATAGCAACGTTTGGAAACTTAGGCTTTTCCGCTGCCTTCTTGGCGTCTGCAAGTTTCTTTAGCTCGGACTCGGTCGATGTCTCTTTGGCTTCAAGCGCTTTGAGCCGCGTTGTGAGCTCCTCGATCGTGGCCGGCGCGGCCTCTATCCCTGCCTCTGAAGTTGATGTAGCAAACACGTAGGGCGGCTGCGATTCTACAAGTGTGTTGGCTACTCCAGAACCAAATGGGGCTGGGAAATATGATTCTTGTGCAATGACCTTTTGGTTCAACGCCAGTGAAATCAAAGCAACTACGAGTAACTTACACGATCGCATGATTCATTGATCCGATTCAAATTGAGCTTTTTGACGAAAGTCGTCTACTAAAGATCGGCATGTCGAAGCCTCGCGGTAAAAACAATTTTGAGCTAGCATTAGTGGAATCATTGCGAAATTAGTGTTTTTGATGAGACCGAAAACGTCGACTTTACCAGAACGAAGAAATGCCAGCATACTTGAGATCCTGGTCCGACAGGTACTCCGCAAAGGCGTCGATCACAACATGGGCCGAAAACCGTGGGCCCTTCGGCTAATCAGCCGCAACGCGCTAGCGTCCAGTTTAGCCCGACTTATGATCGACGCCTCCGCAAACACAGAGCAGGCAGGCTTGAATCGCCGAAAGAAACGAAAAGAGACGAAAAAATTCAGATCAAGATGAACTACTCATTTAGCATCGCAATTTCTACTTTTTGGTTACTTCTGTTTTTTTTTGCTGTGTTTAAAAAGACGAGTCTTTATTTCTGTGTATTCTTTGTATTCCGTGGTGACGCTTGGCTGGAAGTTCTTTGGGGTGGCAAGCATATTTCAAGTGCTCGCTTGCTACGAATGGCCAATCACTCGTCCTCGACAAAAGCGAGCTTGGCTCAATAAGCCTAAGAAAAAATCGGAAGTCAACGCAATTCGACATTCGACGAAGCGTAATTCGAGGGACGCCCTATGGTAGCGACGGTTGGGGCACGCAATTCGCCGTGTGGCTACAGCTAAAACTCAACCTCCGCACTAGTGAGAGACCTGGGACAGACCTGTCAATCAAGCGAAATGAGCTGCGTCCCCTTCCTTTCCTCACTGAATTATCACGAATTCAGTTACTGTAGGTAATGATTTGCCGCTCTCTTTAATTGCTGTTGAAGTGCGGTTCGTTGAGAAAATGTCTGCGACCATTTCCTTGCAACGAAAATCCGAAAGTCGTCGAGCAATGAATATGCGACTGGGGTTGCCAACAAGCTAATCAACAACGAAAGCGCTTGACCACCAATAATGACCTTTGCCATGCTTGCTCTAGCGCTTGCGCCAGGACCTTGCCCCAACGCGATCGGAACCATGGCTGCCATCAGCATCACTGTGGTCATGAGGATGGGACGCAGTCGCGTGTGATTGGCTTCGAGGATCGCAGCCTCTCGTGGCATGCCAAGCCGTCGCAATTCGTTTGTCTTATCCACTTGCAAGATGCCGTTCTTCTTAACGATCCCAATCAGCATAAACAAGCCGAACATCGCATAGAGGTCCAGCGGTGTTCGAAAAAGAAGCAGCGACAGCAAGCCAAACGGAAACGTAACGGGCAAGGCGGCGAGGATACTGATTGGATGAATCCAGCTTTCAAACTGGGCGGCCAAGATCAAGTACATGAAGGTGATGCTCAATCCGAGCGCGACCATGAAGTAATAGGCTGTTTCATTCAGCATGTCGGCTTGCCCGCCGAAGACAATTTGATATTCCGGAGGCAAATTCATCTCTGCAACACTCTTGTTGGCAAACTGAACGGCTTCGTTTAGCGAAACCTGGTCGGGGTGGGCCATCAGGGTTACTGTGCGTTGACGATTCAATCGATCGATCTGGCTTGGGCCCTGTTTTTCTTCGGTCTTTGCCAAACTGCTCAATTGGACCTGTCCAACGAAAGGAGAGGGAATCGAGAGGGTCAGCAGGTCGTTTGAATTCGTACGGAATTGTTTGTCCGCTCGCAGCCAAACATCGTATTGCTCGGTTCCCTCTTTAAAGCTCGAAACGATTTGACCACCAACCAAGACGCTGAGCGTATTCGCGATCATTTGGACGGGAATCCCCAAATCCATGGCCCGTTCCCGATCGATGTTCACTTGCAGTTCAGGCTTTCTCATGGAAAGAGTCGAATCGATATCCACTAGTCCGGGCAATTGTCGCAGCTTGCCTTTGAGCATGTCAGCATAGGTCGCCAACTCCTCCACTCCAGGACCCTGCAAACTGATCTGAAAAATCCTGCTGTCGCCGTTAGGTCCGCCCCCAAGTGCGGAAACATCGGATACGGACGTTCGGAGATCGGGATAATCCTGGAGGATTTCTCGAACTCGCCGCATCAAATCGAACTGTGAAAACTCCCGTTCTTCAAGTTCGACCAACCGAAGATATATGGAGCCTCGCGTAACATCTCCTTGTCCCTTGGCGGTACCGGACTGTCCAATTGAGACAAAGCGATGCACCACCCCAGGCAACTTTGCCAATCGGTTTTCAATTTCGGTTACGACTTGATTGGTGCGTTCCAACGTGTATCCTTCGGGCGTAATGAACCCTATTTGCATTTCGCTTTGATCATCGCGAGGCACAAGATTCGCTCCAAGGTTCATCGCAATAGGAACGGTTGATGCAATGATCAGCAGGCAAGTACCGACGGTCATCCAACGATGCCGAAGCGACCAACGCAAGCAAACTTCATACGTGCTTTCGACCGTTCGATAAACCCATCCCGATTTTGAACCGAAATGTCCGATACCATGTTTCTCGATCTTTAGAAAGCGAGAGCAGAGCATGGGCGTTAAGGTGAACGACACGAACAGACTCATCAAGATCGCAAAGGCAACTGTCAGCCCAAAGCTACTGAAAAACCGGCCAACCATCCCACCCATAAAAGCGACGGGAACAAAGATCACAACAAGTGATAGGCTTGTGGCCAAGACAGCCAGAGCGATTTCACGCGTGCCGATGCTCGCGGCTGCCATCGCATCCAAGCCGTTCTCCTCCATGTGCCGAAAGATGTTCTCGTGCACCACCACTGCATCGTCGATGACAACTCCGATCGCCAATATCAAGCCCAGCATTGTGATGTTGTTAAGTGTAAAGCCCATGTACTGCATGAATAAAAATGTTGGGATGATCGAAGTTGGGATGGCAAGGGTGGCAATCACCGTGGTGCGCCAATCTCGGATGAACAAGAGTACCGTGACACCGACCAGAATCACGGCTAAGAGCAAGTGAAAGCGAACCTCTTCCATCGAGACGCGAATGAATCTAGACTGATCTTGTGTGATCTCTAATTGGATATCCCTCGGCAAGGCTTTGCGTATGCGTTCCAATCTTTTCTGCACCGCATCCGAGATGGATACCGTATTCGTTCCGGACTGCTTTTGGACGAAGAGGCTGACTGCGTTTTGCCCATCAAGTCGGCTTAGGCCTCGTGGTTCTTCAATGGAATCTTCAGCGACTCCAATGTCTTTGATACGAATGGGGTAGCCTTTGCGATTCGCAACGATCAATTCGTTGAACTTTTCTGGGGTGGCGATGCGTCCTAACGTCCTTAGCACCATTTCTCGTTGGCCTTGATCGATGATCCCGCCGGGGACTTCTAAGTTTTGACTTAACAGCGATTGCCGGACCTCCTCGATCGATACGCTGTAAGCCTTAAGCCGATCGGTATCGACACGGACATTGATGGCGCGGTTGCGGCCACCCGTCAAAAAAACATTTCCTACGCCAGGCACCGTTTGTAGCAGTTCTTGGATTTGGTGTTTCGCAATTTCCGTGACTTCGCGAATATCCCGATTGCCTGAAACACCAATCGTAATGATGGGTGCAGCGTCCAAATCGAATTTGTTTATCAAAGGCGTTTCTATGCCTTCGGGAAGTCGTCTGACGATGGACGAGATCTTGTCGCGTGCCTCTTGGGCTGCAACGTCGCCGTTCTTTTGCAATACAAATCGAATCACGACGGTGACGCTCCCTTCGCGGGTAGTCGATCGCATCTCATCGATTCCCGAAATCGTGTTGAGAGTTTCTTCGATCGGCTTGGTAACCGAGGACTCCATTTCCTCGGCACTTGCGCCAGGTAATGCAGCAGAAACCGAAATCACCGGAAAGTCGACCTTCGGAAAGAGATCCACTCCCATGTCAAAGTACGATACGATTCCGAGCACCACCGGAATGCCAACGAGGACCCAGGTAAAGACAGGGCGACGGATGCAAATGTCCGATAGACTCATCGTGGCGTCTCCCGAACGGATATAGGAATATCTTCGGAGAGAAGTCGTTGACCACTGGTGATTACGACGGAATCGACTGGAAGCGTTGGTGATGCAATCTCCACCCAATCGAGCGTTTGCTCGCCCAGCGTGACTTTGATTTCGTGTGCCGTGCCGTCGCGAACCAAAAAGATTTTGTGGATACCTGCGAATGAGTAGAGACCGGCTAACGCAATCGTTGTCGCATTCTCGTCCTTGCTGATTAAGATTCTTGCTTTCGCGAAACCACCCGGCTTGAGTAGCCCTACCTTATTCGGCACATCTACCTCCACAATAAATGTTCGAGTGGAACGGTCAATCGCAGGACTAATCCGAGCGACGGATCCGGTGGTTGGCTTTAACGATGATCCCGTTAGAACTTCAACCGTTTGACCGACGACCACATCGCCACTGTTCGATTCCGGTACAAAAAGTTTTAGCTTGAGGGTCCGCCCAAGTACAAGTCGAAAGACCTCGGTACCTGGTCGAACGAAAGTTCCCTCCGAGACCAATCGTTCGGATATCGAATAGGTTTCTTGGCTGGAATTGGTGGGCGTTGGAGCGGAGATCACGATATCTCGCAGTCGTTGATTTGCAATCGCCAATTCCGCGTTGCGCAGTCTGACAGTTGCAGCAGCAAAGTTGGCAATGAGACGCTGATTTTTCCAATCGGACTCCAGCATCAATGCTTCCGATCTTGCCTGTTCAAAATCCTCTGCGGAGATTGAGTTCGAGGACTTGAGCTGCATCATGCGTTGCAATCGCGATTGGGCCAGCTCATATCGCAATCGGGCCGAAACAACACTCGGCAAGTTGCCGAGGTCATCGGATTCAGATGGCACTCCAGAGAAGCCGCCTTTTGCTAGTTCGGTTTGAACATTCCGCTCCGCTTGATCGTACGCGAGTTTGGCATCGGTCGGATCCAATTCAAGCAGTCGCTCCCCAGGTTGAACAACACTCGAAAGGTCGTGGTAAATTCTTTGTACACGGCCTTCCTGCTTTGAACTAAGAGTTACCTCTTCGAAGCCATGAAGCGTGCCAACCGATTCCACATAGCGTTGAACTACACGAACTTCGATGGGTGACACTGTAACCACAACTTGATCGCGGCTACTATTGCTGGAGGATGCGGGCAAAGTAAGACGGCCCAGTCGGTGAGCTCGACTATTTGCCATCCACCATCCCAAACCAAATGCAAGCGTCAGAATCACAACTCCTGCAATCCAACGAACGAAAGTCGGGCGACGAACAAATTGGGGACTCAGCTGATCCGATGGACTCGTACTATGAGCACCCTTTGGCGATGAAACGCCCGCTTGTTCGAGTGAATCAGTTCGGATTTCGGGTTCCAAAAGATTGGTAGGCATGTTTTACCCTAAAAGATTTAAGAGGATGCTCGAGTGTGGATACGTGGACTGGCCGAGAACATCTCCACCTGCTTTGAGCCTTCACGCGATATCTTTCGAAATAGGACCAGCAGGATTTGCTGTTCGTCCTCAGTGAGTGCAGACAGAAGCGCTCGGTGGAAAAGGAATTTGGCGTTGGAAGCTGCGGCGTAGGCCTTTTTGCCCTCCTCGGTCAGGTCAACATGGATCACCCTGCGATCGATTTCCGACCGTGTTCGATGCGCAAGACCTTTTTGCTCCAGATTGTCCACTAAGTTCGTCATCGAATTGACTGCAACACCCAAGTGCCCGGCGAGGCAACGCATCATCTGAGCCCCGGACTCTCCCAGATGTTCCACAACACGAAGATCCTGATGCCCAAGATTGGACTGCGGACCGCAGGCGGCCGCGTCATGCAACTGGGTGAATTGCCTGAGAATCTCTCGAACAATCAATCCGAAATCGTTCGCCCTTTCGTCCAATCGACTCACAATAACTCCTGGGTTAGAATAGTTCACCTATCGAACTATCCTATTTTGGAATAATTTGTTCGAGATGTCAAGATGAGTTCTTGAGGGAAGGCATCCGTTGTTGGCCTCGACTAGTCGGACGCTTGCCTTTGAGCTTTGGTTCAATTACGTTGGAATCGGTCTCGGTGACCTCTAATGATTGACTAATCGCGTCAAGTTGGTAGCGTTGGCCTCCAAAGTAGAAACGACACTTCTGAGCGTGGAGAAAGTAGATCTCAGTCTGCCGCTCGTTGCCAAAATCGAAACGCAAGTCAGACCTTTAAAGTCTCTGCCTTCCACTCGTCGTTGCGAAAAGCTCCTTCCCATTTGGTAATGACGACCGTCGCCAAGCAATTGCCAACGACATTGACCGCTGTGCGTGCCATGTCCATCAACTCATCCACTCCAAGAATGAGGATGACCCCTTCGACTGGCAAGTTGAACGAGGCGAGTGTGCCTAACAAAATAACCAGCGAGGCCCGTGGAACTCCTGCGACTCCTTTTGAGGTGAGCATCAGAGTTAGCATCATAATGATCTGTTGTGACCAACTCAGTTCGACACCGGCAGCTTGGGCAACGAAAATCGAAGCCACACCCAAGTAGAGGGTGGTGCCATCTAGGTTGAAGGAGTAGCCAGTCGGAAGAACGAATCCAACAATACGCTGTGGACAGCCCAGTATAACAAGATTTTCCATCGCCTTTGGTAGTGCGGACTCGCTGGAGGTTGTCGCGAAGGCGATGATGGCAGGTGTTTTTACTGCATTGAAAAAATCTCGCAATGGCACTTTGAAAATCAAAGCGATTGGCAGGAGTACGGTCAGGCAGAAACAAATAAGCGCAACGTAAAGAGTTCCAACAAGCATAGCAAGGTTCTTGAGAACTTCGAGGCCACTATGGCTCACAGCATATGCCATCGCTGCACCGACTCCGACAGGTGCAAACTTCATCACGAATTCGGTAAATCGAAACATGATGTCCGCCAAAGACTCGCACCACTTCACTACGGGCTCGCTCTTCTCTTTGCCGATACTGGTAACGGCCAACGCAAACAGGACAGAGAACACGACGATCTGAAGTACGTCGCCGTCTGCCATCGCCTTGATAATCGACGTCGGGGAAAGATGTGCGATTATATCGCCGAAGGATTGTGGTCGCGGCGGAGGCTCGGCGGCTGTGAGTCCTTTTGCCAAGACTTGTGAAGCTTCGCCGATTTTCTGAACAGCAAGCGATGATTGTTCTGCTACTTTCGCATCATTGCCATTCGCAAATTGCGACTTAGCGTTCTCCGATGCTTCGATTGCATCTTTGGTAAGTGAACTAGCAAGCTCGGAAAGGACTGCTTTGTTTTCCGCTTTCTGGATGTTGGCAAGGGTTAGGCCCTTTCCTGGTTGAGCGACGTTTACTGCAATTAGGCCAATGAACAAAGCCAAGGTAGTAACCACTTCGAAATATACAAATGCCTTGGCACCCATTCGTCCTACTTGTTTGATATTTCCAGTACCGGAGATCCCGACCACAAGTGTCGCGAATATCAACGGCGCAATGATGGATTTGATCAGATTCAAAAAGAGGTTAGACAGTGGTCTAGCCTCCAATCCCCAGGTGGGAAATAGCCAACCTACGAAAATTCCTAGGAACAGACCGATGAAGATCTTACCGGTTAACGAGACTTTAGGAACTTGCATTTTGGGATACACCAACTCTTTGACTATTGAAGCTCGTATTTGCCCTAACGTGGCTAACAGTTTAGCCAGATTTTTTGAGGGAAGTTCGACCGTTGAGTATTTACAATGAGGAATTCTGGTACATGGCTTGGGATGAAATTGGAGGTCCTGCGGCCTCGATCATAAGTCGGGCTGAACCGGACGCTAGCGCGCCAGCGGCTGATTAGCCGAAGGGCGCTAGCCCACGGTTTGCGGCCCATGCTGTGATCGACGCCGGTCCGGCTATCTCGCTGGAAACAAACAGGAGGCATGACGTTATCTCATTTCGTGCACTGCGTTCCACTTGATTTATAAGTGCGTGGCATTATACTCGCTTCCACAGTTCAACACGAACCAACAAAGGCGACGAAGACTAGAGGGGCAGATGGGGATTTACAACTTTGTCGGACAGGCAGACTATTATGTGTTGGGAGCAGCTGCCTTTTGGGGGCTGTATTGCATGATCATGGTCTGGACCCGCGTGGCACAGAAACGATTTAGGAATGAAGCCGATCAGAATGTGTTTTTGGATCGCGTCGAACAGCATCTTCGTGAAGGTGATTACGAATCGGTCGAGTCTGCCTGTGACGGCGATCTACGCGCTGTCCCCATGATGGTTTCCCTAGCAGTCAAGAACCGCAATCTCGACGAGGAAAAACTGGAGAGCTGGGTTATGGATCGTTTCCAGTTCGATGTTTTGTCGGATATCGACTCAAGAGTGAATTGGATCTCAACCCTGATCAAAGCTTCGCCGATGCTTGGGTTGATTGGTACGGTTGCTGGCATGATGGGGGCGTTTGAAACGCTCGAAACGGCAACTGCAGAAGAACCTACTAAAAAATTGCTCGGGGACATTCGGATGGCGCTGGAGCATACGCTGATTGGGCTGCTTATCACGGTTACGCTTCTGACTGCCATGGCAACGATAAACAACCGAATTCGGCAGCTCGAAGAACTGGTTGTTTTCGGGATGAACCGGTTCTTTGATGAACTCAGGGATTCACAACAACCTCGTAAGTTTCGCGTGAAATAGTACAATATTCGAAGTATCGAAAAAATCTGCAGTTCAAACTATGCTTCGCACGAAAAAGAAAAAGAAGAAGTCATTCGACGGCACGTTTGACATTACGCCGATGATTGACGTCGTGCTGTTGCTACTGATTTTCTTTATGGTGTCAGCCCGAATGGCCCCGCATAACACGGTAAAGCTTCCTACAGCGAAGAACGGTGACATGGCTGCAATGTACGATGCCATCGTACTGGTCATGCGTGCCGGAGTTTCTGATTCCGTTGCGGTAAGTACGGCGAGTGGACGAAAATTCTCGAGCGACAAGGATGTACAAGAGGCGGAGATCGCGGAGTATATTGAGTTGGAGTTCCAAGATTTGCGCAAGAAATATGTCTTGATTCAAGCTGAGCCTAGGGTGCTAACATCGGAGATGATGCGGGTGCAATTGGCTTTGGGTAGCGTGCTCAATCCCGGCCAAGAAATCATGATTGCGGTGGAGCATTAGTATTCGACGATGAGTATCCGTTTTGAGTGTGTGGGCTGTTGCAAAAAAATCGTCGTTCACGATCGATTTCAGGGACGGAATGTTCGCTGTCCTAGATGTAGCATCGAATTGATTGTTCCGGAAAAGTCGAAACCGGGAGAGAAACAACTCGAATCCCTGGCCCCAGTTTCTCAAAGTGCGGACAAACCCAAACAAAGTCTAAACTCTATTTCGGGCTCAATGCCTCCAAGCGAATCGAGTTGGATTGAAACTCTCGGTGAGGCAGAAACTTCCGTCGCAGCGAAACCAACGAAAAAACAGCGTTCTAGGTCGATTCAATCCGATCGCGACGACGAAAAGGCGGAATTGGAATGGGATATCACGCCCATGGTGGATGTGGCCTTTCTTCTCCTGATTTTCTTCATGTTGACGGCTTCCTTCAGCATCCAAAAAGCAATTCGCACTGCCCTTCCTCAGTCCGAGCAGCCGAGCTCGAACGCTGTTCAGGTGCAACCGGAGGCTATTGCGGAGAGTGTAATTGTGCAGATCGATGAATTCAATGCGTATACAGTCGTCGCGAGTGATGGGCAGACCTCCGATGCATCTAGTAAGCAAGAATTGATTTCGATATTGAGAGACATACGATCAGAGTCTGGCGACCAATTGCCGCGCATCGTGATTCAGGCACATGTTGACAGTTTTCACGGAGCTACCGTCGGGTGCATGGATGCTGCCATAGAAGCCGAATTCACCAGTTTTCAACTGTACGCAGTTGACGGGTTTGACTAGCAGTGCACGGGCACTCAGTGATTTCTAACTTGGTTCGTACTGCTTTCCTGGTTCGTGGTCAAATCTTGTTGCCTCGTTTGATTCTCATTCTGTTGCTGCGGAAAAGCAGCAAAGTAGACCCCATTGAGCCAATATAGGAGAAGAGATGATATCACTGGAACAAGGAACGCTGCCGTGGTTATTTTGCCTAGGTTCTCCAACTTTGGCACTTGCTTTGCTGTCCTATTTCTAGACATTTTCAACTCCGTTATGCGGCCATTCGTTTTGGTGAAATAGCATTCTGTCGGGCTGTGAAAAGATGAATAGCACCAGTCAATTCTTGCATCGCATTCTCAATGCGTTGCGACTGGTGTAGAAGTGACATGTTCTCAGCCAGACGATCTTGCAGTTTCAAAAGTTGACCATCAGCCACAAGACTGCCTGCAATCTCGTTGGTCATTTTTTGAGCCACAGCTAACTCATTGCTATATTGCTTGATTTCGCACACATAGCTTTCTTGTTGTCGCGCGACCAATTGCAAAAATTGAACTAAGTTTAGCTCCTGACGCTGGTTGATTTCATCCCACCTATGATGCGTTGCATCCAGACGGTTGTTCCATTCGCCAATCAGTTTGACCTCGAACGAAACCAACGCAGATAATTGAGCTGCATTCGATGCGGTTAGCAATTCCGTCAGGTGTTTTGTCGCACCGTCAATACTTTGGAATCGATGCAGCAGTGTATCCACTACGTAAGCGTCTATTTTTTGAAGAAGTTCGTTGTCACGTCGTTCGACCAAGAATCGAACCAGAAAGGTTACCACCATGCAGGTCATTGCCGTAAACGTCGTATTGAACGCCGTTCCCATGCTGCTTAACATCTTGGGAAGTTTTTCTGTCAAACCTTCCATCGACAAACCCGTCAACGCAGCACCAAAATGTACTACCGTCCCTATAAGCCCAAGTATTGGAAGGATTGTAGTGACAAAACGGGAAAAGCCGTAGCGATCGAATACTTGGTTGCTGTCGCGTTCCTCAAGCGATTCAAGATATTCACGAAATCCATCGACAGATTTGCTTTCATGCACAAACCTTAGTGCGAATTGAATCCTTTGATATATCGTGGAATCTGCATCGCTAAAATGATTTTGTCGCAGCCATGCTAGCAGTTCACCCGTTCGGTTGGTCTCCTCGAGCCCATTCCGCTCTGGTAACGATACTCGACGAAAAGCAATTTTCTCCCGTATCCCCTTTCGAAAGCAAATCCAGTGTTCTGCACTCGCCCAGAAGAATAACAGAACAATCGCATACTCTGTGGCATGGTGTGTTGTGTATGCGTGAAGGACCGAGTCCCGCATAAATGGCAAGTGAACAAAAATGTAGTACAGCCCACTTACTGCCATGCCGATGAGGAATGCACTTGACCCACCACCTACTAGCTTTTTCCGAAGTAAGAATGTCATCTCGTCTGTCCAACTAAAGCGTTTTCCCTGCGAAGCTCTCTCTTAGGCGAATTGAATGTATTGTCCAAAGTTTGGCGCGAAATCAGGAAAAACCTTACAGACACCTTTTGAGCCGACGGAAAAGGTCAATTCAGACCGGTTTCTATTCGGTCAAATTAGATTCACTTAGGACATTTCCGCTACCGCGGCGTTTCCGTCCTTTGCGATCGGCAGTCCAGAAAACACGGAAGCTGAAATAAACTGTCAAAGTCGCAATCCCTAAGCTTGGTCCCCAAGTCGCCAAGCCGTATGACGCACTTTTCGAAACGGGGTCAGTTGGCTGGACGTTGTCAAACCGTCCGATCAGCAGAGGTGCCAGTAACGGTTTCGCACTCGGTGTGGCACCTCCAGGTTGATAAGCTAGCAACTTCATAAAGTAACCGGCGAACTCAACTCTCTTTCGCAAAAAAGTCACTTCGGTGAAACCATCTGGAAGTGTATCGGTAATGAAAACATAGAGCCATGATTGCGATTGTTCGGTCGAACCCCAAATCTCGTAGACGCTGTTAACACCTGCAGAGCTTCCTAATTCCACCTCATAGCGAGTGACACGCCGAATCGTAACATCGAGCGCAACGAGCTCACCTCGATGCTTTGACGGTTCGGTATAGAAGTCATTGAACTTGAGTTTCGTTGTGGCTTGTTCACGGAGCCTTTGAAAGGTAGCGATCGATGACTTTCGAACCAGTGCCCAATACGCAGGCATCTCGCGCTTAGACATTCGGAGGGTGTTGTCGATCACTATTGAAAGCAAATCGCGTGTTTGGCCATCAATAGCTAAGTTATCATCGGACTCGTTAGCTGATGACTTCACGTCGCCCTGGGTTATCGAGCCTATCGATTCGGGTTCTTGAGCCGTCTTGTCCGAACTGATCATCGGAGACCCGGCTTCGTCTTTAAGGTGAGCCAAGTTCGACTCTAAACGACTTGAATTGATCTTTGTATCAATCTCTTGTGCGCTACGCAATCTTGGCCAAATCACAATGGCCAAAGCCAGGATAAAGAGCAAAAAGCCAAGTCGTGGAGTCGATGACAAGGTCTTCGAGGGTGAAATGAAACGAACAGCTGGCATGAAAAAACTTTCGACAAATGACATTGTTTGGCAGCTAGAAATCAACTGTAAGTTGCGACCATATCCCAAGCACAGATCAAATGTAGATAAACGTCGGCTGAGATCTACTTTAAGGGAACAATGGAAATTTTGGTCATTGGCGAACCGTCCTTTGCTTTTTGTTTAGTGCACAAATCAACTACCTGCATCAGTGGCTCGTACTGCAGTTCCTTTCCGACGCTAATCACGACTGACTCGAAAATAGGTTTCTCGAATAGTCCGATCATTTCTTGTCGGAACTTGTTCATCGTCTCGACAGGATCAATGGACTCCATGACTCGCGACCCAATTATGATCTTATGCAGTTCGCCATTGGGTCGCGAATGAAGGTCGATGGGTAAGGGAGAAAACAAATCATCCATTATGTCTTTTGGACTGGACTCGATTTGCATACTCGAACTACCAGATGCCTGGGGGGTATCTGGTAGCCTCAATGCAATCTGTGCTTCAATGGGTGACGCGCGAAAAGTAAGAATAAAAAAAGCGAGCAATTGAAACGCCATATCCAGCATAGCGGCCATGTTCAGTTGCACTTCCGCTTCTGCATGCACGCGATTACGTCGACGGGATCTTCGAATCATTTCAATTGCCTCAAGCCGTATGGGATATCTATTGGTCCTTTTTTCTAACCACGACAAAGTCGATTTTGCTAAATCGGTTTGATTTGCAAGTATCGACGACATTCATCAGTTTCTCGAAGGCAACCTTTCGGTCCACACGAAGTATTGCTGTAACGGGAAGAGGCTGATCCGCCTTAACTTTGCGCAATGCTGAAATGGACCTTGACTCCAGACGGAGAAAAAGGTCGAGGCTGGGCTGCAGTTCGCCTCGCACTTGAACCGTACCGTCATTTCTAACATTGATAACAAGCAAGTCGCCTTGGTTTCCTTGTGCCACTGGGTCCGCTGCGCCGACGACTGGGAGGACCAGGTCTTTGTCGACATCCATTGCTTTGAAGTTAATTACCAGCATGAAAAAAGTGATTAGTTGGAAGACCATGTCCAAAATCGGCACAAGGTTTGGCTCGCACTTGTTGGCTGAATGCAATGATGACATGAGATCGACCTTCGCTTGGTGTTGGATCTACTGCTGTCGCAACTCTCCGTTATCGGGTATTCAAGCAGAGCCCGTCTTGGGTTTCAGCAGCCGATAAATCGACCTCAAACAATCGTCGGCAAGCATAGTGGTCTCGACCGATATTTGCGAGATGCGATTCTTAAAGATGGAATACAAGAAAATTGCCGGTACGGATAGCAAAACACCTTCGAATGTGATGACCAGCGCTTCTGAAATGCCTTCCGCTACTTTACTAGCCTCAAGAGCAACTCCGGACATTGCAATCACACTAAAACTGCTGATCATTCCCTTGAGGGTACCGAGCAACCCGATCATCGGTCCAAGAGTTCCGATAACAGCGAGAACGCTAATCGAACGCTCCATTTGAACGGTAAGAACTTCGGCTTTGCGATCCAATTTCTCCCGAGCTGCTTCGATTCCAAATCGCAATTCGGAAACTCCCGCGGCGAGCGTTTGGCTAAAATAGGAGTCATCTTGGTTGATCAGGTCCAATAACTCCTTCGTTTTCTTTTCTTCGATCAGCTGGTTTGCACCGTCCAAGATTTCGGGAGGTGCAGCGACTGACAAGCGAAGTTCAAACGCCTGCTTGATGGCTACTGCAACAAAGTAAACAGACAGCGCAAAGATGAGTATCCCAATGGGCCCAGATACTTGCAAAATCCAGTAAAGAAAACTCACCTTGGTTGAACTAGCTTCTACATTCCCTTGTTGGGCCCAACAAGGGCTGGTGCAAACGAAAGCCGACCAAACGAATACGGTCGTATTCCGCATTGTAGCCAAAAAACCTGCCCGTGTAGAAACAGGATGGGAATTCTGTTTTAAACTCCGAATGCCATCTGTTTCTATTGTTGCACTCATAATTGATCCGTATCACGATTGGTGACTTCGAATTTGAGACCGAAGAAGAATCAAATTCTGAGATGTTAGTCTACTCCGCATGAATCCGACGGGAAATCAGGCAATACCTGACAGGGACAATTCTGAGCCTCAGATTTCGAGCCAACGATTTGCTACTGCGAAACGCAAAAGTTCGGAGCGACTATGCAGTTGCAACTTGGCCATGGCTCGCGCTTTATGGGTTTCAATGGTTTTTACGCTGATGTCGAGTTTGGCTGCGACTTCCTTATTGCTCAATCCCCGTGCGATCAATTTTATGACCTCCTCCTCGCGTACACTGATGGCGCTTCCGACGGTCGTCGCCGAAAAGCGTTTGGGAGAAAAAACTCCTTCGCCCATTTCGCGCACGATACCTGGGTCAAGAAAGTTTCCATTGCTTGCTACCTTGTGAATTGCTTCGATCAATTCGTTTGCTGCAGATCGCTTTAGCAGGTAACCGGAGATGCCCAATTGAATTAATGCGGTGAGATAGGCGCGGTCTGAATTTGCCGTGAGAGCAAGAAGTCGACAATTGTTCTGCAAGCGTCGCAGTTCTTTGACCATTTCGATGCCATTCATTTCGGGCATGCTGATGTCGAAGACTACGACATCTGGGTTGCTTTCTAAGATTGCGGCGATCGCATCCTTGCCATTGGAAACCTCGCCAATCACCTTGAGGTTGGGATGTGCCTCGATAAGCAATCTCAATCCCTGTCGAACAATTTGGTGATCTTCGACAAGTAACACGGAAATTGGATTCATCATCTACCCCTTGTTCGATCGAAGTGGGACTCGTGCAAAGAGCGTGGCCCCTTTCCCTACCGCCGATTCCATTTCCAAGCTTCCTCCCACGGATGCCAGTCGCTCTTTCATTCCAAGAATACCCAGCGGCTGTCGAACCATCGCGTTGGAGTTAGAAAAATCAATGCCAAAACCAACCCCTTGGTCCTCTACAATGATGACAGCCGAGTCACCATGGATTTCCAAGACGATACTTACGTGTTTGCTGGCTGAATGTTTTGCCACGTTGTTTAGTGCTTCCTGAAGAACGCGGTAGAGCGTCAATGCGGCTTCAGAACTTAGTTTTTGCTCGTTCCAGTTTCTGCATTCGAAATCCACTGTGATCCCCACTCGCTCGCTCCAGAGTTCCAATAAACTGCAAATTGCAGTATGTAGTCCAAGCTCATCAAGCGAGGGAGGTCGCAAGTCGAACGCGAGATCGTGAATCTCACCCGATAGGCGAGAAAGTATCTCGTTGACTTCTTGAAAGCACGCGTTTGCTTCCTTTTGATTTTCGGATTCGATG
This sequence comes from Pirellula sp., assembly GCA_043744075.1. Lineage (GTDB taxonomy): Bacteria > Planctomycetota > Planctomycetia > Pirellulales > Pirellulaceae > JBKCUI01. The sequence continues at coordinate 23,006 of JAYTVL010000574.1, forward strand.
ATGTTGACAGCACGTTTTATGCCAAGCTGCAATGCAATGATTTCTTGCCCGCAATGGTCATGAAGTTCCCGAGAAATGTGACGCCGCTCTTCTTCCTGGAGACTTACAAACCGTCGCAATAACGAAATGCGTTCTTCCTCCGCAGTCTGCCGGAGTAGAATTTCTTGTTCGAGATTTATTTGTTTGCTTTTCAATTCGTTTGCAATGGACTCTGCGCGTCGGTTTGCCGAATGCATCAGCTCGCTAAATATAATGCTTGAAAACCCCACGACGGTGTAAAGTACAAGTCCAACCTGCATATCAAGCCCATAAATGGCTATTGAGCCCCTCGGTGTTGCAAAGAAGTAGGCTGCCGCCAGGAACCCGCATACCAGTGCAAGCACTGCAGGCCACATGCCACAATACCACGAAGTAAAAATGATCGCCAATATGTAGGTAACAAATGGGTGTCGGTCACCGACGACAGGATCCACGAGCATACGAATCCAGGTGGCTGCAACAATTGCGACCAGAGCAATCAAGTATTTGGTTGAAGTCTCTCGAATTTTTAGTTGAATAGGCGGTTGTTCCAAACGATGGATCTCTCGCTTCGCGGGCTTTTTGCGTTGCTTCAGCTGCGACTCGGGATGCAATAGCAATTCCAGTGACTCGTCTCGAACGATTACTCTCAGCTTAGCACATTCCATTACAATACGCACCGGGACCTCTGCCATCAATCGAATGAGTTTCAAGACGAATTCGATTTTGTTGGAGCCTAGTCGTTCCTGCCGTACTGCATCCTCTCCTCTGTTTCATAGAAAGTCCAGTATCATCAACGACAACGAACATGCTTTTGCCTTTTCATCGATGGATTCCAGTGAGCGAAATCGAAGTCCACTGGAGACTGCGAGGCTCAAAGCCTTTGTGCGATTGCTGCCCCTGTTGTTTGTTTGTTACATCATCGCGTATGTTGATCGAACCAATGTGGCGGTTGCGAAATTGACAATGGCGGAAGATTTACCGCTTTTTGATAGTTGGGTGTTTGGCTTTGGAGGTGGAATCTTTTTCCTGGGCTATTTTCTTCTTGAGATACCTGGTTCACTGATCGTCGAACGCTGGAGCGCGAGAAAGTGGATATGCAGAATAATGGTCACTTGGGGTATCATGGCGGCTGCCACCGCGTTTGTCACGACTCCGATGCAGTTCTATATTGTCCGATTCCTTTTGGGAGTTGCGGAAGCCGGTTTCTTTCCTGGGGTAATCGTCTATTTGACACACTGGTTCGCATCGAAGGATAGGTCTCGCGCGATTTCCTATTTCTTAGTTGCGTCGCCACTTGCTATGATTATTGGACCAGCTGTCTCGCGATTGTTCATCGATATCGGTCGCACCCATTTGGTGGATGGTGTCGCCGTGACGAATCCAATGGTTTTAGGCCTTAAAGGATGGCAATGGATCTATATTTTTTGGGGCATTCCAGCCGTCATCGCTGGAATTGTGGTGCTCTTTTACCTTACGGATCGCCCGAGGCAGGCAAAGTGGTTAACAGATGAAGAACGCGACGCATTGGAGAAAGAATTGGCTCGCGAAAAGGCATTGCGAATCAATGCCCATCACCATTCGGTTTGGACCGCCCTTACTAGTCCGAGAGTCCTGTTGCTATCCTTGGCCTACTTCGGGATCGTAACCGCCAACTATGGGATCGAATTTTTCTTACCAAGCATTCTGAGTCAATGGTATTCACTTGAGCCAGCCAATGTTACCGTATTGGTGATGATCCCGTCCTTACTAGTCATACCCGGACAACTATTGATCGGTTGGAGTTCAGACCATTTCCACGAACGACGTTGGCATTCTGTTTTGCCCGTCTTGATCGGCGCATCGTTGTTGGTGCTTTCCACGATGACGCGCGGCAATATCTATCTATCCATGGTTTGCTTTTCGATTGCCGCTGCAGGAATGAAATCCTACTTGCCTGCATTTTGGGCGTTGCCGAGTTTGTTCCTAACTTCTTCCGCTGCCGCAGGGAGTGTCGGCATGATCAATTCCATAGGGAATTTGGGCGGATTCCTCGGCCCGTCGGTAATGGGATACGTGGACAAAAACCTTGGGTCGTACACATACGGATTGTGTTTCTTGAGCTGCACGAGCATCCTTTCCGCTGCGTTGATTGCAGTGATACCGTTGCGAAACGAACCTGACAACGAAATTCCAGGCAAAGCGGTTTAAGTTAGTCAATCCGTTCCGAATTTCCAAACCAAAACGTGTTTTTAGAGAATTCTTTTGGTTTGTCCTGATTTGGAATGTTGAACGTTGGGTCGTACGCTTTAGAATCTGGTTGCCTCTTGAGCAAGCAGGTTCTTATTGGCGTCGATCATAAGTCGGGCTGAACCGGACGCTAGCGCGCCTGCGGCTGATTAGCCGAAGGGCCCACGGTTTGCGGCCCATGGTGTGATCGATGCCGTCCTTATTGGTCATTTTGGAAAGTATTGTCACATGGCTTGGAATCAGTTGTATCAAAAGAAGTCGCTTAACTCCATGGTCGGCGAAATGGAGAAGGGACACGGATTGAAGCGATCCCTTGGGCCAGTATCGCTTACAGCGCTTGGTGTCGGTGCTATTATTGGAACAGGCATTTTTGTGCTCGTCGGTAAAGCTGCTGCCAATCAAGCCGGGCCGGCAATCATTCTTTCATTTGTGGTCGCAGGCTTGGCTTGCGTCTTTGCAGCGCTTTGTTATGCAGAGTTTGCATCAATGGCTCCTGTGGCAGGCTCCGCGTACAACTACGCCTATGTAACCATGGGTGAGTTGATGGCTTGGATTATCGGATGGGACTTGATTTTGGAATACGCGGTTGCGTCCTCCACGGTTGCGCATGGCTGGTCCAAATACCTTCAGAAACTCCTTCATCAGGTCGGCGTAACGATCTTTGATTCCGGTGGCGCATTGCATCGGTTCTCCGACGCTCCATTCGACTACAACGGCAAAGACCAAGCGATCGATTACACCCTCGCTACCGGCGGGAGCTTGGCCGTCAACGCAGGATCCTTTTTCCCAACCGGCTTTTTCTTTGACCTGCCGGCGATTGTCATCACCGCACTGGTCACTTGCATTCTAGTGCGAGGCGTCTCCGAAAGTGCATTTACGAACGCTATCATGGTTGCGATCAAGGTAAGTGTGGTACTGTTTGTGATCGTGGCTGGAATATCTTATATCAACGTTGAGAACTGGACGAATAACTTCGCTCCGTATGGTTATGGTGGGATAACATTTTTCGGTACGCCCATTTTTGGAGTAACCGACAAAGGCATGATGGCGGGGGCTGCGGGGGTCATCTTCGCGTATCTAGGATTTGACGCGGTATCAACTCAAGCCGAGGAAGCTAAGAATCCAAAGCGCGATTTGCCAATTGGAATTATCGGTTCGCTTCTAATATGTACTGTCCTCTACATCGCTGTATCTGCCGTACTCACAGGTATGGTCAACTACAAGGATATTGATATCAATGCACCTGTTGCCAGCGCGTTTGAGAGAGTTGGTTTCGTTTCAGCACAGTTTATTGTCACGGTCGGCGCGATCGCGGGAATCACTTCGGTGTTGCTCGTCATGATGATGGGACAACCTCGGATATTTCTGGCCATGTCCCGTGACGGCCTGCTCCCTTACAGTTTTTTTGGTGCAATCCACTCCAAATTTCAAACACCATACAAGTCAACGATTTTAACGGGCATCATCGTTGCAGCTGCAGCAAGCCTTTTGCCACTTAGTATCTTGGCAGATTTAACGAACATCGGAACTCTCTTTGCGTTTTCATTGGTTTGCACTTCCGTATTGCTGCTGAGATACACGGATCCAGACCGCGTCCGCCCCTTCCGCTGTCCGTTTTCACCGGTCTTTCCTTCGCTCGGAATCATCCTATGCGTGCTGCTAATGCTTTCGCTGCCAAGCGAAAATTGGTTGCGATTGGTCATCTGGTTGCTAGTCGGTCTTGCCATCTACTTTTTTTATGGCTTTTGGCACAGCAAACTCCGACAGGCATAGTCGATTTAATCGCCACCAATGAACTTCCGATTAGGTGAATTCCCGTAAACTGAGGCAGGAACAACTATTTTTCATCTAGGCCAAGGTAGGGTTCCTGGCAGTGCATAACGGCGAGGAACAGATCTATTATTGGCGTCGATCACAACATGGGCCGCAAACCGTGGGCCCTTCGGCTAATTAGCCGCGGGCGCGCTAGCGTACGGTTAAGCCCGACTTATGATCGAAGCCCTATTATTCAGGGTAGAGTTCGCTCAATAGAACGTGAAGTTTGATGGGTCGAAATGGGAATATCAATTTGTCCAATTGCGGCGGAAGAGATGGAAGTCGCTTGCCCTTCCGCGACTCTTTACAAAAACCTGCCCGTTGCTATTCCGAAGCAGTCCAACCGAGTTTGGGAGCCTGGGCAACATTGCTTGGAGCTTGACGGTGTTCGCGGAATTGCGATCGTCGCAGTAACTCTGTACCGCTTCATCAACGAGTTGGACCCAGCGGCTAGCCCGCTATTGGCATTCGCGAAAGCGTTTCTTTCCGTAGGCGAACGTGGAGTCGATCTCTTCTTCGTTTTGTCCGGCTTCTTAATCACTGGAATACTGCTAAACACAAAATCCAAAAGTAGATTTTTTCGAAACTTCATCGCTCGGCGAGCGCTCCGAATATTTCCACTCTACTTCGCGACATTGCTCGTCTGCTTGTTCCTTTTCCCAACGTTGCTGTCGACCAAAATTTTCGATCTTCCTAGCAATAATCAATTCTATCTTTGGACATACTCGCCAAATTTTTTTATGGCATGGGAAAATTCGTGGTGCTTTGGGCCGTTGGACCACTTTTGGTCACTTGCTGTCGAAGAGCACTTCTACTTGCTGTGGCCAATTGCAGTCTATTTCCTTTCGTTAAACGCGTTACTGCGAGTTTCGTTCGCAATAGCAGTCGGGGTGGGAATCACAAGAGCATTCGCTTCCCTGTGGCCGGAATGGACGGTAGCTGTGGATGTCCTCACCGTTTTCCGTTGTGACGCGTTGTGTATGGGTGCTACGCTTGCAGTCATCATGGTTCAGCGAGTTCACATCGAACGGATGACGTGGTTCGCCAATCGTTGCCTGCCTTTTCTGGTGATCGCATGTTTGGTGTTCGTTGTGATGGGGAAACGATGGATGACTTTACCGCACACAATTGCACCCGCTCTGATGGTCGCGGTTCTTGCGATCATCGTTACCGGAAGGAAATCGGATGGCCTAAGTCAACAACTCAGAAGTCCGTGCCTGCGATGGTTCGGTAAATACAGTTACGGAATGTACGTTGTGCAGCTGCCATTGGTGACTTTACTTCCAATTTCGACCATAATATGGGCTCTGGGATTGGACGCATTGCATCCGATAATAGTAAGTCTTGCTTATCTGGTCATCATGGTTTCCTTAACAAGCGTTATCGCATATGTCTCGTTTCATCAATTCGAGAATCGCTTTTTGAGTTTGAAGCGATACTTTTAGTAAATTGGCCCAACCAAGGTTAATCCAGCGGCTTGACCGGCCGGCTCGCGCCGTTCCGCTTTCATTTTAGCGGAAGAGCACGAGCTCTCCTATTTTTCAGACTTTGCCCTGTAAGTGTGGTATCAAATACCTTATCCGGACACTGCGATAGTCAAGTACCAGTGGAGTGATGTACAATGTCGATGGATTCTTGCGGCAATGAACGATGGGTAGTCCGTGCACATCGTTGTCGCCGCATTCGAAATTGTTCGTCGAAACACTTTGGCAGCACCCATTGAATTGAGTTCTATGAAGATTGGCATCCCACGAGAGTCTTATTCAGGTGAAAAGCGAGTCGCAATGACTCCCGACGGAGCGGAGAAATTGATTGCCATGGGTTTTACGGTGGCAATTGAAGCCGGCGCTGGAGATGGTTCGGATTACGCAGACGATACGTATCTAGAAGCAGGGGTAGTGCTCCAAAGCTCCGACGTCCTTTGGGATACCGCCGATTTGATTCTCAAGGTGCGTTCTCCGGTTGCCAGCGAAGTAGAACGAATGCGTTCGGGATCATGGTTGATCAGTTTCATCTGGCCAGCGCAACAGCCTGAGTTGATGAAGCAGTTTGCTTCCCAAAAATCAACAGTCCTCGCAATGGATTGTGTCCCTCGCATCTCACGTGCGCAGAGAATGGATGCACTGACCTCCATGGCTAATATCGCAGGTTATCGAGCCGTGATAGAAGCTGCACACCATTTTGGTCGATTCTTTACGGGTCAAGTGACAGCCGCAGGAAAGGTTCCGCCAGCAAAAGTTTTTGTCGTGGGCGCTGGAGTTGCTGGATTGTCCGCAATCGGCGTGGCAAACGGACTCGGTGCGATTGTGAGAGCCAATGATACGCGACCGGAAGTAGCGGACCAAATTCGTTCGATGGGAGCCGAATTTGTACCTGTTCTTTTTGAGGAGCTGGGGAAAGGCGAGGGAGGATATGCGAGGACGATGAGCGAAGGTTATCAAAAAGCTCAACGCGACACCTATGCTCGACAAGCCATCGACGTTGACATCATCATCACCACTGCACAAATTCCAGGCAAGCCTGCACCCAAGTTGATCACAGCAGGGATGGTTGAGTCGATGAAGCCTGGAAGCGTAATTGTCGACTTGGCGGCGGAGCAAGGTGGCAATTGTGAATTGACTGAACCAGGTACCGTGGTGATGAGGAATGGAGTCACCATTATTGGATACACAGACATGCCGAGTCGGCTTGCAAAGCAATCAAGCAATCTCTACGCGACTAACATCTTGCGATTGATTGAACATCTTTGCCCAGAAAGAAATGGTAAACTGGTAATCGACCTTCAGGATGAATTATCACGAGGCACTACGGTGGTGCTTGGAGGAGATATTATTTGGCCGCCGCCTATTCCGAAGCCTGCATTGCCTTCTGGCGGCACGAGTCCCGTCGTTTCACCCAAAGCGAACGGAAATAAACTCGTTCAGAAGAAATCCTCTCGCGCAGGACAGCCCTATATTTGGGTAACGATTGGAATTTTGCTTCTCATGCTTGTTGGCAGCTTTGCGCCACCCTCATTCATCGCTCACTTTACCGTTTTTATTTTGGCCTGCTTTGTCGGTTATATGGTCGTCTGGAATGTCACTCCGGCTCTTCACACTCCGCTCATGAGCGTCACGAATGCGATCAGCAGCATCATTGGGATCGGTGCTGTCATGCAGTTGGCTGATTCCAATATTGTCATTCAACTGCTTGCGGGTGTTGCGTTGACATTGACGGCAATCAATATGTTCGGTGGCTTCGCAGTCACTCAACGGATGCTTGCCATGTTTCGTCGATAGTGTTTTTCCGAATAGAGCAATCATTCAGACGTAGAGAAATTGAGACCTTGGAATGAATAGTGTATCTCTGATGTTGGCCGCTTACCTGGGGGCTGCGGTCCTTTTTATTATGAGCCTAGGCGGCTTTGGCAAACAAGAAACCGCCAGTCGCGGCAATATGTTTGGCATCGCCGGAATGTCGCTGGCAATGTTGACCACCATTCTCTGGTCCAATTGGACCGTTTCTGGATTGGTTTGTTTGGTAATTTCATTAGCCATCGGTGGACCAATAGGATTCATCGCGGCAAAGAAGATTGAGATGACTCAAATGCCGGAGTTGGTTGCGCTAATGCACAGCTTAGTCGGACTTGCGGCGGTCCTCATCGGCTTGATCAGCTACTACGCTTCGACTGCAAAGGCAAACAGTAAAGAAGAAGGAATTCATCTGATTGAAATCTATATTGGCATATTGATAGGTGCCGTTACTTTGTCGGGATCGTTGGTAGCGTTTGGTAAGTTATCTGGAAAAATGAGCGGAAAACCTTGGCTGATTCCGGGTCGGAACTGGCTCAACTTGAGCGGTTTGATTTTGGTTATCGTCCTCGGTTTTTTCTTCGTCGTCTCCGAATCGAAAACGATTGGATCGATCCCAATGCTTTTGATGTTAGCGACATCGCTGGCGTTCGGAATTCATCTAGTAATTGCCATTGGTGGTGCAGATATGCCTGTCGTTGTTTCCATGTTGAATAGCTATTCGGGTTGGGCTGCCTCTGCCACAGGATTTATGCTTTCGAATGATTTACTGATTGTCACTGGGGCTCTCGTCGGATCGAGCGGTGCCATCCTGTCCTATATCATGTGCGAAGCAATGAATCGACGATTTCTTTCGGTCATGGCTGGTGGATTTGGGGCGGAGAGCGGTGTCATTGCAAGCCACAGGGCAACCGAAATGCCTGGCCAAGTAGAATCCATTACGTCGCACGAGGCTGCAATTTTGATGGGCGATGCGAGGCGTGTCATTATCGTACCAGGCTATGGGCTGGCGGTGGCTCGCGCTCAGCATGCGATTTGCGAGATCGCTACTTTGCTGCGAGAACGAGGGGTCGAAGTGCAGTTTGCGATCCATCCTGTTGCAGGCAGAATGCCAGGACACATGAACGTGTTGCTTGCGGAAGCAAAGGTTCCGTACGACATTGTTTTTGAAATGGATGAGGTGAACGATCGTTTTTCGAGTACGGATGTAGCGTTGGTGATTGGAGCGAATGACATTGTCAATCCGGCAGCCCAAGAAGACCCGAAAAGCCAAATTGCAGGCATGCCGGTCCTAGAGGTTTGGAAAGCCGCGACTTCGATCGTTTTGAAGCGAAGCATGGCAACTGGCTACGCTGGAGTCGACAACCCTCTTTTCTACAAGGCGAACAACCGGATGCTTTTTGGTGATGCGAAGAAAACTCTCGACGAGCTACTGGCCCTTCTTCGGAATTTGTCCAACAAAACGAGTGCAGTTTAAACTTCAGGATCAGAAAAAATGAGCGACGATATTTGTGCCGCCTTCAAGTTAACGTAGGCCACCAAATCGTTCACGTGGCGGAAATCGCGGATGCGTCGATCGAGAAGCTCTTCAGTCCGGCGAGCGACGTCCTTTGCAGACTCGGGCATCGAATGGCGAAAGAGGCCATCAAAAGTGATCGCAGCCATGGAGTAGTCGCGAACTTGTTCTGAGCCCTCCAACAACCCCATTTCAAGGTCGTTGAATACGCTTAACAAATATTCTTGAGCCTCGATTGATCGGCCATCTAATTCAGGTTTCGAGCCATCTGAAATTGAAGCGACCTCCTTGCCGACTTCGCTTGTGCTCCCGCTTTGGCCAAGACTCCACATCGAAGATCGCCACCTGCTCGAACCAAGGAGCTCGGCAAGCCGTTAGCTGCTAAGTAAAGATATGCCTTTTCGATGATGTATCCTTTGGCTATCGCACCAAAATCTAGTCGCAAACCTGCTAGATCGATGCGTACGGATTTCTTTTCTTCATCTAATTTTATGTGATGCCAACCGCATTGGCTTCGAGCTATTGCGATTTCCTCTGCGGCTGGAATTCGCTTGGACTTTCTCGCCTGACGCCACAATATCGAGAGTTGTTCTATCATGGCGTCAAAGGCGTCGTCGCTAATTCTGTACCATTCATCGGATGCCTTGATTACATCCCACAGTTCCAGTGAAACAGATTGCCATGAACTAATATTCTCGTCCTTAGTCAGCCATCGTACTTCGCTTTCTTCGGCGTAATCGGAAAAGATCTGCACGAGTCGATCGATTTCCATTTCAGTGTGTTTAAAAACTTTTCCGACATGCTCACTGTCATTCGAAAACGATTGCAAAGAAACTAGTGTTCCCATGCTTGGAAAAATCGTCTGGAATCCAGTAACTTCTTGTTCTTTGCCCTGAGCGAGAATGCTGCCAGAGCATAATGCAATGCAAAGGGAAACTTCCCGCCCAAACATCAATATCAGTCTAGTCGATTCTGCTCGGCATCTGTCGATCTTGCTTTGTCAAAATGGGCAAGCAACGCGGGGAGCAAAAACAGGTCGCAAAGCAAGGCCGATAACAATGTAATTATTCCTAGGCAAGCAAAGACACGGTGGTCTCGAGTTTCGCTGATGAGGACCGAACCAAACCCGGCAACCAAAACCAGCGTAGTCATGATCATGCCCGTCCCAACTCCTAAGAACGCTTGCTGCAAGGCAATCGTTCGATTGGGCTGGATGTGCAATTCCTCTCGATATCGAGCCAAAAAATGGATTGTATCGTCCACCGCAATTCCCAAACAAATCGTAAATGCACACACGCTTACAACATCCAGCGGCCAGTCTGCCAGCACCATAAACGTACCTGCGGCTGCAAGTGGTATCATGTTCGGAATGATTGCAATCAAACCAAGCCGAATCGATCGAAAAGCGATCCCCATCACGATGAGTATTTCAATCGACGCGGTCCCCAAACTCAGCGAAAGGTCCGAAACAATTTGATACAAATTTTTCCAGCGTCGAATGGGGCCACCGTCTAACTTAATAACGATTCCAGGATGTTCCGAGGCGATTTTCTGGATGAATGCGTCAATCTTTTGGAAGATCGGTTTGTAGGTGGCCGTTCCGAGATCTTGCACTCGGAACGTTATCTTGGCGGAATGTTGGCCTGAATCGTAAAGAGCGAGCTTGAGCGGCGGCGGCAGAATTTCTGCCATCGATATCTTGTCGATCGGCGTGTCGTCACCAGGTAACACGGCCAGTACCCGACCAATGGATAGCGGATGTCCGATCAACGGTTCCTCATCGAGCACGGCATCGATAGCGTGGACAATCGAAGCAACCTCGCGCGGTTCGATTTCCGCATCCTGCCAATCCAAATGGATCGTACAAGTTTGCAAGCCACCTAATGCTTTGTCCAGATGGGCCATCATTTGCTGAGACGGACTGCCGCTTGGCAACTCGTTGGAAAGCCGATCATCGGGACGAAGTAAAAGTGCTGTAGCTCCCAATACAAACATCAATGCAATCGCAAAGTAGGCAACAGGCTTTGCCGATCGTATAGTCCTGGAAACAGGTATACTAATCCGCTCTAAATAGCGATCGATCAAGCCACGCTCCGCCCCACGCGACAACCGCTGCCCCCATGGTGTGCAACAAGCTAGTGGGATAACCAACAGTACAGATGCCAAGATAGTCGTTGTTCCCAATACGCAGGACCAAGCAAATTCGCGAACAATCTCATGATTCGAAAACGACAGCGAGCCCATACCAATCGCGGTTGTGATGGTTGTGATGCTACATGCGACACCAACCGTTGCCAATGCGTTGCGGCAGGCTTTACGCGGAGTCTGTCCCTCGCTCATGCAATTGCGAATGTATACCATCATATGAACACCATCTGCAAAGCCGACCAAGCTTAACAATACAGGCAAGATGACTTCGCTAAACGGGTTGTCGTCCCAACCTAAATATCGTAGAAAACCGACCGCCCAAAAAACTCCTGTGGCCGGCGCCAAGGCCACAACGATTACGACGGTCACACCCCGAAACAAAATGATCGCCATCAACAAGATCATTCCATAACCGATAAACTGATACTTGACAGCATTCGATTGGTGGATCTTTAAAATACTAAGTCGCAAGGGCACTTCGCCTGTTAACCCCACCTTCATGCTAACGCTCGGGTGCTTTGCAAGCGTCTGTTCTGCGACCTCAATCAGCCGTGAAGTGCAGTCGGCTTCATCGGTTACGAAGATCCAATTGAATGAAACGCCCAATAGCAACGTCTTGCCATCGGGCGACAACATTTGACCAACAACCAGCGGATGCCGAATCGCTTTTTGCTTGGCAATTGCAAACCGCTGTTCAGATGCCTGGCCTTTGGGTAGAATCGGCTCGGGTAGACCAAAGATATTGAGCGGCGGTGCTTGATCGAGCCAGCGAACGCTGGACACGGTTTCAAGATCGTCGAGTGACTGAACGACATCTCGTATGGCCAACGCACCGTCACGAGTGAAGAAGTTTTCGCACTGCATCACGAGCAACGCCTCGGCCCTTCCAAGTGAATCTCGTTTGACTCGATTCGATGCTAAAAATGGACGTTCACGAGCTGGGGCCGGTGCTCTGATATTTTCTTGAGGGCCCGCCAAAATCCGTCGGGCCATCTCCATGGGCCAAGTTGGGCGAACATATCCCCCAATTGCGACCGCAGATACGCAGATCAAAAAACATAGGCAGAGCCGCGGATGATCTACAATTCGAGCAAAGTTCCTCGCAATGATCGAGCGGTTCCAAGGTTCAGTCACGAATGTTCCTTGTAGCGGCAATCATTTCTTCGCGTGTTACAAGGCCGTCTTGGTTGGAATCCAACTGATGAAAAGAGTAGTCACGAATGATTCTCGGCGACTCGTCTTTCGAAAGTTGACCATCTCGATTGCGATCAAACTTAGCCAGCAATTTTTCCGCGAATGCAATCGACCTCGGCGACTCGTTTGAAAGCGTTGCATTTGACACATTCGTTCTCGATTCGGCCCGCGATTTAGCAGTTCGATCGGAATCTTGATTGCCCTCCAGCGGCGTGGCCACTTCCAGAAATGCGACCGCCATCTCCTCCCAAGTTTGGTCGCCCCAAAGAACGAATTCGTTTGGATTTGGGTTGAAAGGATTGTTGCTTGAGTTATCGAACCCCACCACAAAATTTAGATTTTGAATTGTATCCAGTTGAATAGGAGATTTGAGCTCGTAAGTATGCTGCCAATTGAAGTCATAATGCGGTACATCCAAAATCGTCGCAACGTCAGACTCGCTCGTCGCGTTTGGCTTTGCGGTCGCCGTCAATCGAAATGACTTCCCACGAAGATGCATATGCGGCATGATCGCCAGCAACTCTCCTTTAGGCGGCAACCAACGCAAAGACGAAGCAACTTCATGATTGGAGGTATGCGGAGGAATCTCGAACTCTTGATCCAGTCCGACCAGCGTAAAAACTTGGTGAGTGACCTGATCCGAATTAATAAAGTTCATGCCGATTTTTGTGACATCGGATTGTTCCTGTCCATTCGGTGTGTAATGCATCTGAAAAACAAGCTTCGAGCCAACCGGAACTTTTCGAGCGTAGCCGGGTGGAAAAAGCGTAGCTCGCTGGCCAGGAACAAATGCCGTTAACCAACCAACACCTGTCGATTCCACGCCATCCGGAGGACGAATAAAAACGATTGCATGATGCACTACCGAAGCTTTCCCAGGAATTACTTGGGCTGCAGATATCCATCGATCCTCGGTAATCTTTGGATCCACCACAAAATACTGGTAGTCCACTGTCCCCGTTGCAGGAACTATGAATGGCCGATCTCGCATCGATACCACCAAATCCGGGCGACTTGGCAATCTCCATCCCTCTAGGACTTCGGGTTTGTTAGGCAAGTCCTTGACGTCACCATAGGGTGCACCATCATTCACCCAGCGTCTGATCAGCTCCAATGATTCTGCTGAAATGTGCCTCGCATTCTTGAACTCATACTTCCCCTCCTCAGCATGCCACGGAGGCATTCTCTTTTGCTCGATAACTTCAACAATCATATCGGACCAGCCTCGTAACTCGTCATAGTTGCTAATATCGAATGGGCCAATTTCATTTTGGCGATGGCATTCTAAGCAGTGTTTGTACAGAATCGGTGCCACCTGCTTGCAATACGTGACGTTAGATGATTCCGAAAGCTTCTTTTCGAAAGTGATCAAGCAACCGACTGGTTTCGTCCGTGTCGTAGCCGGTGGCTTGCCACTGAGCAGACTCGATAAAGCGATGTCAAGATCACGGCTCGTCGGACCCGATCGCTTGACTCCCGGGGCATATTGATCGTCGACCCGACCTCGGTAGGAAACTTGACCCTGTCGATCCACCACGACGATTTCGGCAGTTCGCGTCGCGCCAAAAATCCGAGCAATCTTTTGGTCTGCGTCCTTGATCTGGCGGAAACCAAGCCCCAACTCCGCAGTGAATTTTCGAAGATCCGAAAGGGAGTCGTGGGGATTGCTATTAACACCTAGAAAGACCACTTTCTGATTGGCATACTCTTTTGCAAGTTCATTCAAACGAGTAGCATAGAATTTGGCTACCGGACACTCGACCCCCAAGAAACAAAACACACGCACCTCTGCTTCGTCGGCCCACTCGACGGATCTGCCGTCGACATCCATCAAGGCGAGCTGCGAGACAGCCATTGGATCCACATCCTGAGCAAAGCAATCATTGAAATCGCTGCAAAGAAAAGTGACAATGCTAAAGAAAATCCAGGGGTTGGATGTACTCGACATTCGAAGCTCGATTAAAGTAAAGAAAACTAACCAATTGATCGTACCCGAAACGAATTCGGCTGTCACATGTGGTTCTTGGAATTAATCTTGCGTTGAAATTAATCTTGCTATTGATAGGGACAGGGTTTCTCAGAATGTTGAAAAATAGATTGTTTAGACATAGTTCGCCCGCAATTGCATGATTATTGGGTGCTTTGGCCTGGGATGACCCAGGGCGTGACATAGGCATAGAACATGACTAGCAGACCGACCAAGCAAGCCAATGAGATGCTATGCCAGATCACGGATTTGAACACGTCGGCTTCGCGACCCTCGAGCTGGCAGGCTGTCGAGGCGACCACGATACTCTGAGCGTCGATCATTTTCCCCATGACTCCGCCGGCAGAATTTGCGGAGGCCATCAGCGTGGGCGATATGCCGATTTGATCTGCCGTGACCTTTTGCAAATTCCCGAACAGCGCATTCGAGCCAGCGTCGGTACCTGTGAGCGCGACACCCAGCCAGCCCAGTAGCGTTCCGAAGAATGGATAAGTCCAGCCTGTGCGTGTCAGCGAGAGACCCAGGACAGTGTCCATGCCAGAATACTTGGTAACGAATGCAAGTCCCACCATGAAGCTAATCGCGAGCAACGATGGCATGAGTTGTCGAAACGTTTGACCGAGAATAACCAAAACGCGATCCAATTTCATCCCTAGAAACAGGGCTGCCAAGAAAGCTGCCAGAAAGACGGCTGTACCGGGAAGCATAAAAAAATTGAGATCAATCGAAGCTGCTTCGGGAGTAGCCTTTGCCGCTACCGGTGGCGTACGAATAATCGCGTTATGAAGCCAAGGTGTTGGAAAAGTCAGGAACGACAACTTCAAATACTTGTTGAAGGCAGGCATGGACCACAAAAAAATAAAGACAGAGGAAAGAGCGAATGGCGACCAACCCTTCATTATAGCCAAAATGCCAAGCTTTCTGGGATTGCAAGACTCTCTCATAATATCGGTGCGTTCTCCTTCCATCTCCTCCATCAGGCGACGTGGCTTCCAGAATCGCAAAAACGCGACCGTGATCAACAGCGAGAATATAGCGGAGACGATATCGACGAGACCCGCTTCCTGATAGTTGGACCAATAGAACTGCATGGCTGCAAACGAACCGCCGCTGACAAGCAAAGCCGGTAGGACCTCAAGAGCCCTCTTCCAACCAACCATCATCATGACTAGCCAGGCAGGCAAGATAAAAGAAAAGGGTGGCAGGATCCGGCCAACCATAGCGTTCAGATCTTCTATCGGCAGATCAGTGACACCGTTCAATACACGTATCGGATTGCCAACGCCGCCCCAGGCTACGGGTGCCGTGTTGGCAACAAGACAAAGCGCCGCTGCTTGGAAATGCGGGACACCGAGGCCAATTAGAAATGAGCCAGCGATTGCTACTGGAGCGCCACCACCACCCGTCCCCTCGAGAAACGCACCGAAACAAAAGGCAATCAAGACTACTTGAAGCCGTCGATCAGACGAGATTTCAGTGATCGACTCTCTCATGACTTGAAATTGTCCTGTTTCCACGGCGACTTGGTAGAGGAATATCGAAGCAATGATTACCCACGCGATCCGGAAAAAACCGAACACAACGCCGTTAAGACCAGAGGCTGCGATCAACGGAATCGGCATTTGGAAGACAAATGCAGCAATCCCAATGGCCATCAGCATGCCCGCCAAAGCTGAAACCCAGACCGGCTTGCGCAGCACGAGTAGGACAAAGAAAAGAGTGACGACGGGCATTGCCGAAATAGCCGCGGAGAACAGCCAAAAGCCAAGCGGATCGTAATTTTGATTCCATGTCATAATGCGCAAGTCTTTCCTCTGCGGTTGCACGAAGGGCGTCGGTTGTGTTACTTTCCAAGCTGTTACAAGCAGCATTCGGGCAGTGCATTCGCCATAAGAATAGTCAATAGGTACCATTCGTGCCTAGCACCTACCGAAGGGCCGGCACCCTAGCAATGCGATCATCCAACGCAAATGCCACCGAATTCATTTCGGTGGATTGTTACTATCAACCTACGGGAGATAGGTTTCTCAGGTCAGTTACCCCCGGTATGAAACCGGGGGCTTGTGGCGTGGTTGGTCGGTTTGTGGCTAGGTTGAATGTCAGCATCCCCCGGTGTAAAACCGGGGGCTTGTTTTCGATGCGATCATTTTCAAAATTGAGAGGGGGGATGGCCCGGCATGGCCCGCTGCACCCTCGCAAATGCAAGGAACAATTGAGGACAATTGTTCTACAACCGACCGCTACGCCAGCAGGCTACGGCATCTCCGGTCGCTGCTCCGCAGGCGCTCCCTCCGTGCCTACGCCTACTGGCTCCGCTCCCTTGATCTTGTCCGCCTGCGGCGAGACTCTAGACGGACTCAGGGCCAGCCGGAACCCCACGAAGTTGCCCCGGAGCGACGGAGCGTACGAATCGCGGTTCGCTGACCGGCAATTCGCGGCCTCGCTGCTCCAACTGCCGCCACGGTACACCCGGTTCGAGCCCAAAAAGTTTTCGGAGCACCATTCCGTCACATTGCCATGCATGTCGTGGATGCCCCATGCATTGGGCAACTTAAATCCTACGGTCGTTGTCAATTTCGATGGACCCATCTGACAGTACTTCGATAATAGTATTTCATCATTCCCCATCGAAAACTCTGTCTGGGTTCCCGCTCGACACGCATACTCCCACTCCGCTTCTCGCAACAAACGATAGCCGGTTGCATCTGGGATCTCTCTCCATACGTCGTACTCCCTTGCATTAAAACTCTCCTCCTTCGCCCCTCTACGTCTGTAACAGGGACTGCGTCCCTCTTTCAAGCTTAACCAGTTGCAGTACATCACCGCATGGTACCAGCTCACCCGATTGACGGGATGAGCCGCTGTTGGACTGAGGCCTGCATCATCTCCTTGCCAATCGTTCGGCTTCTCGGTTGCCGGAAACTTTTGATCCGACATGAACTGCTCAAACTGGCCACGGGTCACTTCGCAATCAGCAACCCAATACTCATCGAGTGTCTTCCCTTTCTTGAGCTCGGGCCGGATCCGAAGCATGGTGGAACCGACTGAATTTACAAACCAGTCTCGCTGCGGCACGATTTCATTTTGCTTGGAGATCTCCAAAATGGAGAATTTCCATTGTCGTAGTAACCAACCAGCAGCGCTGTGAGTGGACGTATCTCCCTTTTCAATAAACCACTGGGTTGCAAGCGTCTTCCACAATTCTTGATTCGCTTCCGAGACGCGATCCGATGGAACGCTGCCAACAGCGAGACAAACACCAGATCGCAAAGCCGAGCTTTCGGTCCCTCGAACTGTGCTGGCCAGTTCCCCGAGATCCAATTCCCAGCGCGGAAACTCGTCGATAAACAACGTCCGCTGTTCTGGGTCAGGGCGATTTTCATACGTGCATACATCATTGGCGATTTCTGTACTACTGAGAGCTAACGAGGCGATGGCTAGTCTTGCTTTCCGTCGCCAAAGTGTCTTTTCCGTACATTTTTCCGATTCGGTCTTTAATGCAGCGGTTGCTTTAACGAGATCGAACTTGAGAGCCGCGACAAAATTGCCAGTGTCCGTTTCGGCGGCGTCGTCAATGCGCGAGACCAAGTATTCAGCTTCCACGCGACGATAATCCGCCAACGCGAATGCAATCGCAAGTTTCTGTCGTGGATTCGTCGCTGAATCAAATCGCATGGTCAATTCAGCGAGAGCCAACTCTTCAGGTAACTTTCGGAGTTCCCTAATGTTTACAGGGATCGAGGGGCCAAGGTTATTCTGCAAAGATTCCGCGGCAACTCGAGTTTGCTCCTTTTTATTCTTCCAATCCTCCGCAGATGTCCAAGCCTGAATTCCTAAGCCCATCAGTAGCAGTGCTGCCAGGCTGCCGCCCCATGTCAGACTATGAAGTTTACCAGCCGACCGCATCATGGCTCGTTGTGGATCAGTCCAACGCTTTGAGTCGGTAAGCGTGCGGATGCTTAGCCATTCCGTCAAAGTAGGTAGCTGCTTGTTCTCGCGCCTTGCACCCCATGTCGCGGCGCGTTCTTCCAATTTTAGTTCAGCTCGGCCTTTTCGCGTTTCTCGTTGTTTGCGTGTCAGCCAGTCGCGTAACGATGGAACGAGATAATCGTGAGTGAGCTGATAGTAGAGCGATTGTCCCAATCGCTCATCGCCGCTGCTAGGGTCAGTTGATTGTTGCGGGTTGGGTTGATTTGCATCGGTCGACGGGGCGACAGATGAACGATTGAGGACAATCGTTCTACTCTCTCCATTCGGATCGGTCGGAGTAACAATCCGCAGTTCCGAATCGAGGATTCGAATGACTTCATCAAATCGACGAGCGTCTGACTGATAGCTCGAAGCTTCGCGCAGCATTTCAAATGAACGCATGCCGCCCTTAATGTCTGTGCCCGCTTCAGGCAAAAGAGCTTTCAGAACTTGCCGAATGGCTGCCTCGTGCGCTCGATGCGACGGCGGGGCACTTTTCGAACTGAACGTTTCCTCCAAAAAAGTAGCTCCCACTCCGCTCACGCCACCCATATCGCGTAAGCTCTCGACCGTCCAGGGCCGAAGCTTGAGCATGTCGGCAAACAACGATAATCGTACGCTGATGACCTTTTCATCTTCAGCTAATTCGTCGACCGCTTGTGCAATGAATTGTTGGTCGTCGGTGCTGATCTCATCGGACAGTTTTCCGTAGGCGCGACCGAATGCGATTAGAACTTTTCTCGAATGCTGCTTGTCAAAGCGATCGACCAGGGCGTAATTGCTCCCATCAAGTAGCGGGCATTCCAGTTCGTGAAATAATCGATGGACACTGGCAAAAAAGTCATCGCGAACCAACAAGATGACTTGCAACCGCTCACCCTCGCACTGCCGAAGCGCATCGACCAACTGCGTCTGCTTGAGTTCCTGGTGGGAGTGGAGCCACTGCTCGAACTGATCAATCACAACCAGCAGCTTGCGCTGCCGTCCGGCACCCGTGGTTCGAAGACTAGCAAACGCATCCGGCAATGAATTTCCTTCAGAAACGCGCGGCAAGTGTTTGCGGAGTTGCTTGAGAATGCGAACTTCCGTATCGGCTGGCGTGGCTTCGACGTAAATCGGTAAAACGCTGTCCGACAGTCGCGGCAACAAACCCGCTTTGACCAACGACGACTTTCCACAACCCGATGGGCCGTAGATCAAACCGACCGTGAATGTTTTGTCCGCGTCGGTTTCTTCGATCTTTGTTTTCCAAAATCGAATGGACTCGGGCAAGTCATCGCGATCTCGCGGTCCTGGCAACAGTTGTAGAAAGAAGTCGGCATCCTCAGCATCGAACGATCGCAAGCCTTTGGGAATAATCTTCGCCGGTGGCTTCGAGGCGGAATCCGAATCGGCTACTGGCAGTATCGAAACTGGCGCGACCGACGAACGTGGAGTATCAACCGTGGTCTCCTGTGCCAACCAAAGCTCCAATTCCTCGCGAAGGTCATCGGCCGTGCTGTATCGATCCGTGCGACGCTTTGAGAGGCATTTTAGGCAGATCCGCTCCAGTTCTCGGGGCACCTTGCGATCAATCTGACGCGGAGGCCTCGGATCGAGTGTCTCAATCTCATTGAACAGTTCGTTTAGAGTATTCGCAGTGAATGGTCGTTGGCTCACGAGTAGCTCGTATAGCATGACGCCGAGCGCCCAAATATCCGTTCGACCATCCAGCCGGTGCCCTTCGCCCCGGACTTGCTCAGGTGCCATCATAGCGGGTGTGCCAAAACGTTCTCCTTTGTGACGCGACCGTACGTCCTGATGGATCGCCAATCCGAAGTCGGCGACGTGCGGTTGTCCGCCTTTGTCCATCAACACGTTAGCGAGCTTCAGATCGCAATGCGTTAGACCTTGTTGGTGTGCGTAACCGAGGGCTTCTGTTACACCGATCAGGACTTTTGCTATCTGCTGGAAGGAAGGCTGCTCCTTGATAGCCCAAGCCGCCAGATTCTGGCCATCGATATACTCTTGGATGATGTAGGGTAAGCCGTTTACCTCCTGAACATCATATACGGCAACTAACAACGGGTGCTTGAGTTTGGCGGCAGTACGGGCTTCTTGAATAAAACTTGCGACTTGCTGTTCCGTCTTGAAGCTTTCGCGGCGTGGTACTTTGAGAGCAACAAGGCGTTCCAACTGAGGATCGTGCGCCAAGTAGACAACACCGAAACCACCCCGGCCCAATTGACGCTGGATGACGTATCGGCCTAGCTGCATGGGGATAGATTCATCACTCGCGACCTCATTGCCGAAGTCTTGCTTAGTCGTTACAGTGACGTCAACCGCTGAGAAAACCTTCTCCACGACATCACGTAACTGTGGAAACCGATTATTGTATTCTTCGGTGCTAGGCTGTTCATTGGCCGCCAGCCGGAATTCCAGGTCGAGCGCGAGCAATTCTTTGAACAACTGCGTTCGCAACAATTCTGGTTGCTTTTCCAAGTAAGCTTCGATCGCCGGACGCTGTCCGTTTCTGAATGCACACTCATATTCGTCCGCGATGCGGTCGATTTCTTGTCGATGATGGTATTCGAGTTGGGTTTCAGGATCAGTCATATTCGATTTCACAGAGTAAAACGATTCTCGCAATCTTTCGCGGTTCGTAGTCGATTGTGGTTCATTGTAAAACAATTGTCACAATTGGTTGTGCGTGTTTTGTCTGTTTTTTGTCGACGTAGAACTATTGAGGGTAATTCGACGTGGAACGATTGAGGGCAATCGTTCTGTTTCGTTGCGAAACGATTGGGGTAGCGAAAAAGGTGTCGGGTAGCGTTTTGGTTGACTGGGCAGATTCTCGGTTGTAGCGTAGAAACGTTTTTGCCATGGCCAGAATCAGGATTTTGGATTGGCATCGTAGGCGAGGTAGGTTGAGAAGGTATTAAGAAATGCACGGTAGCTTACCGGTGGTTTACTTTTCCGATGTCTTTGATGCAAACCAGTCGCGGGTTTCGCCATGATCGTGATGGGGACGACTGCCGTTGTGGGCTCATTTACCAGACTTAAACCAGCGGAAAGCGTTTCAATGTGATTACTCGTTCCCAGGCTCTGCCTGGGCTGTGCGACAAATAGCTTACCGAAGTAGGCTATGCGATTAAGCAAAGCTTGTTTTAAGGATCGTTCGATCAATTAGCGTCGCCTTTCGCTCCGCGAAAGTTGCGTGGAGATCGCTACTTTTGCGGAGCAAAAGGCGACACTAGGACTTGGCGGTGAAGTAAATCTTACATTCCGGCAAAACCCGTGAA
>JAYTVL010000575.1:0-11734 GCA_043744075.1 Pirellula sp.
GGAACTTGAAAATGCATCGTATGATCGTATCCAATCCAGGAACAACGCCGTTGCTTGGCTTACCCTCGCAATGGGAAAATCGCTTGAAATGGGTGGCCACTCGCCGGATGAAGTTGGGATGGCCGGTCGCAAATGGCTGGACAGTTAAGTTCGACGCAAATTAGAAACGATCCGAAAAGCAAACGACCAAGTAAAACAAACCGAGGAGGGCGAAATTCGCCGTGTCGAAAACAAAAATAATTCTGGCCGCATTTGTTTGGCTGATCGTTTTGGCAGTCGGCGTTTCGATTTGGAAGCTGGTGATCGATCCCGTTCGCACCAAAAGCAAAACGGAGTCCGCCAAACAGCAAGCGGAAGCTGCGGTCGCAGCCACGTCCGGAACTAGTCGTTTCAGCCAAGAGATAGCCATTGGGCTCGATAGCTTCTCGGGCTACGCTGTTTTTCGAACTGCTGAGTTCCAGAATCAACTGGCAAATCGCGGAATCAAACTTAGGCTCGTGGACGACGGCCCCGACTACGCAGTTCGCGCAGCCGGATTGGAAAAAGGGACTCTGCAGTTCGCCTTGTTCCCAGCGGATGCGTTGCTGAAAACGTTTTCCAAACTTGAGTATCCACCTGCGACGATAATTGCCATCATCGATGAGACTCGAGGGGCGGACGCAATGTTGGCATATAAGAAGCAATTTGAAAACGTAGATCGATTGAATTCACCTGAAGTGCGATTTGTGTTGGTAGGGGATTCGCCAAGCGAGACTTTGGCTCGGGTCGTCATTCAGGATTTCGGGCTCAATCAAGTCAAGAAAGATGCGATTGTTTCGTTGGCTTCACCTGAAAAGCTGATGGAACGCTACAAAAATGCTGCACCATCGACGAACGATGTCTATGTCGTGTGGGAACCGTTCGTTAGTCAAATGCTTAAGAATGATGCCATGCATGTGCTGACCGACAGCTCCAAGTTTACTGGCTACATTGTCGATACACTGGTAGTAAACCGTGACTTCTTGCTCAAGCACGAGCCGGTAGCAGAAGCGGTGCTGGAAGGTTACTTCTCATCGCTTTTCAGCTATCGGGATGCAGCCAAGCAGTCGCAGCTGATGCTTGAAGATGCCAAGCTGACTAAGATGCAAATCGAGCCTGAGCAAGCAGCGAAAATGGTGCAGGGCATTCAATGGAAGAATACGCAGGAAAACTTCGCTCACTTCGGGTTGCGGCCGGGCGCGATTATCCACGTGGAAAACATTCTCGATCGTATTTCCAGGGTGTTGGTGTCGACTGGCGCAATTGATCGAGAGCCATTCGATGGAAAATGGAATCGACTCTATTTTGATCGCCCCATGAAGGAAATAATGTCACGTAATTTTTATCCTGGCGTTCAATCCGAGGTCATCCGCGAGGAATTGGCGTTGAAGGAGCTAACGGAGAAGCAATGGAAGGAGCTGACTACCGTTGGTACATTGAGCGTAACGGAGTTGGTTTTTTCTCGCGGCAGCTCGAATTTGACCGATCGGAGTCAGCTCATATTGAAAGAATTGGCTGATAGGCTTCAGGCTTGGCCACAGTATTACCTGATGATTCGTGGTAATGCATCCAATCTAGGCGATGTTGAGGCAAACAAGCAATTGGCTGCCAAACGAGCTCAGGGTGCACTACAATATCTAGAGTCAGCCGGAATTCCGAAACAACGAATGCGAACGGTTCCTGGCGACATAACGGGAGAAACTCGAGTTACCTTTGAGGTTGGCGAGATCCCGTACTAATCATTAACCCTGAAAATGGGCTTCGATCATAAGTCGGGCTTAACCGGACGCTAGCGCGTTCCGGCTGATTAGCCGTAGGGCGCTAGCCCACGGTTTGCGGCCCATGTTGTGATCGACGCCGAAAAATGCATGAAAGCGCGCCTTAATCAGCAACGATTTTAGGCCAGGAAAAGAACGCCATTCCACTTGAGAACAAAACATTGAAAGACTTTCGGTCTAGAATTGCTAGTGAGTTACTTTGGGCTCCTTCTGTGGCTTTGCCAATGGTTGGGGGTGCTTCAGCGTGGTTGATTTCGTGGGCAGTTGGTGGAATTGCAGTACTCAATATAGCCGGACTTGCCCTTGTTTTAGGTGGTGTTGGATGGCTCGCTACTCGAGTGATATTCCTGACGGATGATGTCGCAGCCAAGATCCTGCGTGACGATGCCGAAAAAGTGATAAAGGCCGAGGAAGAAAAATTGGATCAACTTCAGTTCCGACTTAGATCTGATCGGGACTACCGAACCAAGGACTATTTGACATTGCTGCGCACGTGCCGAAGCGAGTTTGAAGAATTTTCAAAAAGGCCGGGCATTGTCATACAGAGTCAAGAGATAGTAAAACAAGTGAGACAACTTTTCTGGTCGGCAACCGAACAACTAGAGCAGTCCCTTAAACTGCATTCACTTGCAGAGCGATTGTCGGGCGCTGAAAAGAAGAAGATCCAGGAACAACGCGAGAACACACTCGAAGAGATTCGAGAGAGTGTCGAACACATGCAGTCGGCGGCACAGCACTACCAAGAACTCATGAACAAGGAACAGCAGAGTGACTTGGGGAGTCTTCGCGACGAACTGGATGCCTCGTTGAGAGTTGCAAAACGAACGGAAGAACGAATGCGAGAACTGGAGGGGTCGATCGACTACGATACACACTCAAAGCAGTAGTCTATCCGGCGCAGCCACTTGTTTAACTATAGCAGCCAATTGCGACTTGTTTAGCCGGCGCAGCCGCGGACCACCTAGACACCATCAAAATTACCAATCCCTTCCACGCCCAATTTTGTCTAAATTCCTTTCATTATCAACTAACAGGAGTAGAGTTTCGATGTTCAGAGCCATAGGTCGTTTCTTTCGTGCAATTGGATACATGTTTACCGGCAAAGTGAATTCGGCTGCCGATTCGATGAGCAACAATCCTACCGTCATCTCAGCCACTTTCGACAAGATTATCGAGGACAAAAAGAAACGTCTCAACGAGTACAAGGACGCGATCAGCGCCATGATCGCTCAGGAGGAGAGCAAAAAAGATAAGCTCTCGACTTTGACCGAAGAAGTGCAGAAACTTGAAAAACTTAAGTCAGGCGCCGCAGCACGCGCAAAACAGATTGCCGACAAATACAACGGCGACGCGACCGCAGTTCGAAACGATTCAGAGTACCTGAAGTGCCAGTCCGCCTACAAGGATTTTACAAGTACGCTTGTAGAAAAACAGCAAAGAGCATCCGAGTTAGAATCGGACCTCAAGCAGTTGATGAGCAATGTCAACGGACACAAGAGCCAGATCCAATCATTGATGCGAGATCTGGACAAGCTCAAGGAAGAAAAGCACGATGCAGTAGCCGACATCCTATCCGCTACAGAAGAAAAGCAAATTGCAGATATGGTAAACGGAATCTCGAACGATCGAACGAACGAAGAATTGCATCGACTGAGAGAGCTGCGTCAAAAGGCCAGCGCTAATGCGAAAATCTCGCGAGAGCTCGCCGGAATGGATAACAAGAAAGCAGAATCTGAATTTATGGAGTATGCTCAAAAGAGTGCAGCGGACGATGAATTCGACGCACTTATCGGTCTTTCTGCCAAGAAGGAAACAACCGAATTGAATACCAGGGAAGCCAAGATCCCCGAGGCTTGAGGTTTATTTTACTTAACGCGACGATGCTGGGCACCATCACGCGGAGCGTGATGAGTACGTACCCATCACGCTCCGCGTGATGTCGGGAACCCTAATTTTTGACTTTGACGAAGCACTAGTAAGATCGATACGATATTTGCAATAAAGCAGACGTAAAAAGCCGCTAGCGAGGATTATTCACAACCCGATGCGTTAGCGAGGGACCAGCATCAAAATCCCTCGCTTACGCATCGGGTTACGAAAAACAGTCTGCATTTAAACTGCTTTTCGCAATGTCTTTCGCAGCATTAACTTACAGCGAAAACTCGATAGCCAAGGAATAATCCTCGCTAGCATAGGCGTCAAAATCTGGCCCGGCAGTCGGGACTAACTTTACGCTCATTTGAAATTCAAATCCCGCCCGGCAGGCGGGACCTACTTAACGGTCATTTGAAAGTTGAACAAAATGAAACGATTTGAATTGCTGCGATGGACTTGGCTGGTGGCTGTTATGGCCTTGTTTGTTGGATGTGAGAGCAAGCCGGATGGAAAACTGGGTTCCAGTGCCGGTTCCAACGCGACCTCAAGCGCTGCACCCAAGTTTTCTTTGGCTTGGAGCGAGTACCCCTCATGGAGCATTTTTGGTGTCGCGAGTGACGTTGGCTTGATCGACGGCGAAGCCGGGAAAATGGGATCGATCGAAAGGAAGCACAACGTTGATATCGTGTTGAACCTAAGCGACTACGATAGTTGCATTACCCTCTATGGTAATTCGCAAGCAGATGCTGTTTGTATCACCAACATCGATATCCTCGGACCGGCAGCATCACGAAAGAGCGTTGCCATCATGCCAACGTCCACTTCCAATGGTGCTGACGCATGCATCGCCGCCGGGATCGACTCGATCGATGCGTTGGCAGGCAAGGTCACGCGAGGATTGGAAAAAAGTGTTTCTCAATTTTGCTTTGACCGTGGATTGACAAAAGCGGGCAAGGATCCCGCAAAATTTCCTTTCTCGCAAATGGACCCTGAAAAAGCTGCGCAGGCCTTCCAATTGAAGACCGGCGATATTAAATCGATCATGGTCTGGAATCCTTTTGTGATGCAAACACTGGTCACACGTCCTGACTCGAAAGTTCTGTTCGATTCGACCAGTATTCCAGAGGAGATCATCGACATGGTGGTTATGGGCGCTGATTCCCTCAAGAAGCCAGGAGGAAAAGAGTTTGCTGCCGCGATCGCAGAAACTTTCTATGCGATGAACAAGCGTATGGCGGACCCCGCCACTGCCGACAAGACTTTGATTGGTATCGGTGCTAGATTTGCCAAACTGGAACTCGCCGACATGAAGAAAGTCGTCACGCAGACGCGATTTTATAGCGATCCAAAAGACGCGATTGCGCTATTCGCAAGCGACAAGTTTCGGAAGGAGACGATGCCGATCGTAAGCAAGTTTTGCGAAAAGTATGGACTGACCCCCAAGCCGACATCGATATCATTCGGCACAGGCGAGGGTATGATTGATTTCGATGATTCATTCCTCAAAGCGATCCAATAGACTAGTTGCACTTGAGTGTAGATTGGCACTCTGTGCCGAGAAAAGCGGTGAGCCGCAAAACGGCTCGGAGTGCCGTTCTACACTGCTATCCGTTTGGATCGTCAAGTAATGTTTGCAGCCGGTCTGCAAGCAAACTCGGGAATCTTGACGGCCAAGAGGCATCGATCAATCCAACCTCGATCATATCGAGGAGATGCGTTTGATCCTTTCGCCGATACGAATTCAATTTCATTTCTACCAACGATTGCAGTTTGATAACTTGAAAGTCCTGACCTCGCTCGGAGTCGAATACGCTCGGAGCCGGTGTGAGGTATTCCTCTCGAACTTTTTCACACGACATCAGTAAGTGGACCGCGTCACGAAACTTGGTTCCTGGCCCGTCCAAGAAAAAATCGATTCCTGCAGCACGTCGAAACACGAACCCGGCTGCTTCCATCGCTTGCTTGACCCGTTCCAAATCGCTTCGCTGGATCAGGATGTCGACGTCTTGCGTATTCCGAATAGCCGCCTCATCCATGCGAGAAACCCAGGCCGCCACGGCATTGCCTCCAATGACCGCATATGGAATGTCGGCATCATCCAAGGCTTTAGCCGTTCGCAACAAACGAATTCGTACTTTTTCCACAGCTCGCACCATCCTGTCTAGAAGTATGGGGAACGGATAAATCTGATGATCGTCTTTTTCAGCGTCTGTAGACACGTCTATTTTAGAAATTGCAGGAAAGGAACTTAGGACCAACAGAGGATGCCTTGGACTATTTCATATTACCTAACGCCGACGTATTTGTCAGTACATTCTCAATTTGCAGCTTTTACGAGGAGCTTGGCCAAGGTCTCGGCGAGAGATTGCAGAGCGCCATCGTTAGGCAATGTTAGTCGAAGCTGCGGTCGGCCTGTTTCGTCACGGTCCACGCAATCCGTCAGGTTCTTCTTGATCTCACTCACTGTCTCGGGTGGGGCGGACTGACCATTGTCCAATAGCTGTGCTACCAGATTCAACGCTGCTCCGAGGAGCTCGCCACTGGCTGATGCAACTTGCTCTCGTCGACTGGCTAAGTCAGCGTTAGACGTTAGGACTTCTTGATGTTGCGACTCGTCAACAGTTGCCGCTGGTTTCTCGCCGAGCAATCGTTCAAGTCTCTTTTTGAGTTCTTCCATGCCGCTTTCGAGTGTCACTTCGGATACTTCGCTATCGACGTCCAACGCCGCAATCGCAAGGTCTCGTTTGGCCGCCAGAGTTCCTAGCAGCCTTTCTTCGATCGTGTCTTCGGTTATCAACAGATAAACGTGGACTGGATTTTTTTGGCCCATGCGATGCGCTCTGGCGATGCGTTGTTCGAGAACTGCTGGGTTCCAAGGCAATTCGACATTGATCACGGTATTGGCAGCCTGCAAATTCAAGCCGGTGGAACCTGCGTTGGTGAGCAAGATCATGCGACACTTTGGGTCGTTTTGAAATTCGTGGACAATTTGTGGTCGTTTCTTTTGCGGAACACTTCCGTCCATTCGCACAAATTGGATTCCGTGCTTCGACAGCAGTGGCTCGATCAGATCGAGCATGGTCGTCCACTCGCTGAACAAGACGACTTTGCGGGTCGGTTCGTCGGCTATTTGCGCAAACAACTCATCCAATGTATCGAGTTTGCTTGAAAAACTTGGCTCTTGCTTGTCGACCAAATAAGTACTATTGGCCGCCATCCGAGCCATCAGCAAATGCTTTTGCAATCGCAATAGATCCATCTCAGTCAAAAATGCTTTCGCCGCAATTCGAGCAGCTCGTGCAACATGTTCATTGCTCAGCGTAGCTTGCTCTTCTGTCGGGCGGATCCGCACTACCTCGGTAGTACGTTCGGGCAATTGCTGGAGCACACTGGCTCGAGTGCGACGCAAGAGTATCGGCTTAAGGTTTTCGCGAAGTTGGTCTAGATTCTTGTATCCTCTGATTTTTCCGCTAGTCTCATCGACCATGCGGTGTCGGTGAAAGAAGCGATATGCCGGACCTAGTCGTTGGCTATCCACGAATCCAACAACGGTGTAAAGTTCTTCGAGTCGATTTTCGAGCGGAGTCCCAGACAGCACCAACGCAAAGGTCGACTTAAGGGTCTTAAAAACTCGAGATGTTTTGGATTCCCAGTTTTTGATTCGCTGGCCCTCGTCCAGGATAATCAAATCCCAAGCGATCCGTTGGACGATCGCTTCGTCACGGACGACCTGTTCGTAGTTGCAGATCTTGAAGAATCCTTCCCCTTCGTATTGAGCAGCCCGTTCGTCGGCCGATCCCAGAACGATTTGGCAAGTGCGGTTGCAGAACCGATCGATCTCAGACTTCCATTGGCTCTTGAGCGAAGCTGGACAGACGACCAGTACATTCTTGATGGAAGCGTATTTTGCGAATAGCTCCGCCACACCGATGCCTTGAATCGTTTTTCCTAGGCCCATGTCGTCGGCCAAGATCGCGCGTCCCGCTCCGATTGCAAAGGCGATGCCATCCATCTGATAAGGTAGCAATTCGGCTTTGAGCAACGTCGTTCGGAGCGGATGCGTGGCTGGTGATTCGCGGATCTCTTGCGACTTGACTCGCAGCTTCTTTTGGATTAGTTGTTTCTCGATGTACTCTTCGGCGTCGGGGTAAATATGCACTTCGCTTCCGGACCGCTCGAGTTGCTTGATCAAAGCGACAGCTCGGTCGGCGTTTTCGATCGTCTTGCCGATAACACTCTTCAATAAGCTATTTGCCTCAGTTGATAATTTGTCCGGTAGATTGAATCGCAAACCAAGCGTCGCACCGTAGTCGACTCGCAACGAAATGTTTTTGCGCGAGTATGGTTTTTGAAATGTTGTTTTGGGGAATTTCTTGCTAACTTTTTCGATGACATGCAGGATGTGCTTGCACGTTCCCAAATGGTTAACACGAAAATCTGGACACGAGCAATAGGATTCTCCGTGTTCAAGACTTCGAAGGGCAACACGATAGCTTTTTCCCGACTCCAAACTCGTGACTGCGTAATCGGTCCAGAGTTGTTTGCTATCTGCGGATTTGACGACCATTTTTTCCTTGATCGCTCGCTCCTGGCGTTCTGCGATGGCTCTCGCAATCAATTCGGACTCCGAGAGATTCTCCATCGGCTCATGCGGGTCAGGAATCGCAGACAGTCCAAGGGTTAGCTTGTTCTCAAGAACGGTCGATAGAGTAGCAGCAACGTGCTCGCAGATAACTCCACACGAGTTGCAATGAAAATGCATGCCGTTCGGTTTGTTCACCATCTCGACGATGGAAACAATTGCACGTCCGCCAGCCACGCTTCTGTCTGGAACTCGGCAGGTGAGTGTATCGCCAACCAAGCGAACATCTTCATCCAGATCGATTTCGAATCGACTCGCTTGACGCAATCGCTGATCGCCTGAGGCTCCTAGTAATCGGCATGCAGCGCGAATCGTTAACTGCCCAAGCCGATCACGAAGCGAGATTCGTTTTCGAACACGATGGATCGACTTGTTCTTGGGATTTGAGACTCTTGCCTTGGGCGATACCGATTTTTTCGGCATGTTTTACTCCATTCAAAAGTGCAATGACTAGCAACCGACTGCGCAGGTTGCGAATTGTCTGCTTTTTTGGAGCGGAGTGCCAGCGGGTGTCTAGACACTAAGGAATAAAGAATATCAGTCCAGTGGTGGCAACACCTTGAAGCAGCATACCGCGCCGTGTGGGCATGCCCCAATTTGAATGGACAGGTGCGACTTGGCCGTATGGATAATGACCGGCAGTGTAAATTCGATCCTTTGGCCCATTCGTACCCATTTTGTATGGCAATACTGGAATATTCGCCAAAAACTGAGTGTATGAGATCATCGGTCTCGTCCATGCGGGCGCCGAAGTCTCATACCGCTCGAAATTAATTTGCTCGAAATAGAGCGGATGCGTATAGAACTCAGGAGAGGTCCAACCAGCCCATGAACCATCCCATTCAGTATCATCCACTGTTGCCCTGCTCCGACTGCCCGTCTGGGACGACGCTTTTTCGTACGCCGACACAGTAGGGGTTCGAGATAGAAACCGCTCGATGGATGCATCCGGACGAAGCATGCTCTCCACCGTAGGAACTTTAGGAAGCCGTCCGGCTTCCTTGCGTTGCACTGCAGCGGGTTCCCTATCTTGTGCCTGCTGACCGTGACACGCTGTCGATCCAACGAGGGTGGCTTGAAATAAGCACAATTTGGCTAGCAATAATGGATGAAATCTGGCTGTCATACCCATGAGTCTCGCATATCCGATTATTCGGTTAAAAACGCGCCGATCGTGAGCAAAGCTGGGCAAGTTGACGGTTCTATCCCTGAAAACCAGAATATTTGGAACGATTGGGCCCGTTTGCAAATCCAAAACAGATTCCAATACCGGGCAACTGCTGATTCCTTGCGGGAGGTCAGCGAATTAGACTAACAGGACAAACATAATTGTTTTTGATGACTGAGCCCTGTCTTTCCCTTTTCTTGCTTATGCCGAAATGCCATTTAAGCCTCTCGTAACTCTTGTGAAAACGATTCGAGGCTGGTTTCGTCTTCAAAACACGAACGATTCGCCTCGTTTTATCCGCCAACGATCCTGTGGTCCTATTTCAACTTTTCGGCGACTGGAAAAGCGACGAGTCTTCGCAGTCGACGCCTTCTTTGTCGGCGGTGCTCTCGGCATCGAAATTACAGGATTAGGACAAACCAATGCGAATTTGCTGGTCGATGGCACCGATTTTTTTGTAGATAGCAATAACAATTTGGCCTTTGAAGTGGGTGAGGTCCGAGGCGCGATTTCGGGCCTGCAAAGCGTACATGTCTTTAGCAACGATTCGGTCGGCAAGTTGCTTTGGAATGGCGACTTTTCATTGGCTCCGCTTGCCATACCGTTAGGGACTGGCGAAGTAGTCCGCATTGAGGGGCTAAGAGAAGTGCATTTGCAAGCACCTCTCAACGCAAATGGGAATGTTTCGTTTAACGCCATTGACTCGATCGACTTCAACGCGAGCATTTCTGTTCACGGCAATCTTACCGCAAGTGTATCCCCAGGTGGCACTATCCTGGATGGAACCAATGTCGCAGTTCTTGTATCGGGAGACGCCATACTCCAAAGCGATAATACGATTCAACTTGCCGACGAATCTACCTCTTTGTGGAACGTTGTTGGTATAACGAATATTGAGTCCAAGGGTGATATCGAACTTGGTCTCGTTGGAAACTGGGATAGTTCATCTATTCGAGCCGTTGGAGACAATATAAATGTTCGCGACCAAAATTCTCTTTCGATAGCAGTGATCCATGCGTTCGGTAATTTCGGATTGAACGCACTTGGCAATGTTGACGATCAGCCGGGTGCAAACATCGACATAAATGGGACCGCGAGCATTCAAGGAACGAGCATCAACTTTGCAAACGATACTGGCGACGTTTTTCATGTTAGCGGCGAAGCCACTCTAGCCGCAACGACAGGATCGGTTTCCGTCGCAAGCCAGGGCAATGTGACCCTGGGAAATATTACTGCCAGCGGCACAAGCGTTACATTGTTCGAAGATGCCGATACAACATTGGCGTCGATCCAAACGCCAGGTGTGTTTTCGGCGACCAGCACCGGCTCGATCACCGACATCGCTGGTGCGAATATCCAAGCTGCCACGATGAATCTCATTGCTGTTGGGCCGATACTTTTGGCAGACAATGCAACCGACGTACTGAATATCAGCGGAGCTGTTTCACTCCTTTCAACCAGTTCGGTAACGATTGCGGCCCCCGGAACTGTGACCCTGGGCAACATTACTGCCAGCGGCACCAGCGTTACATTGTTCGAAGACGCAGATACAACATTGTCATCGATCCAAACGCTGGGAATCTTTTCGGCGACTAGCAGCGGCTCGATCACCGACATCGCTGGTGCGAGTATTCAAGCCGCCACGATGAATCTCATTGCTGTTGGGCCGATACTTCTGGCAGACAATGCAACCGACGTACTGAACATCAGCGGCGCCGTGTCTCTCATATCGGCCAGTTCGGTAACGATTGCGGCCCCCGGAACGGTGACCCTTGGCAACATTACTGCCAGCGGCACCAGCGTTACCTTGTTCGAGGATGCCGACACAACTTTGGTTTCAATCCAAACGCTGGGAGTCTTTTCGGTGACTAGCAGCGGCTCGATCACCGACATCGCTGGTGCGAGTATTCAAGCCGCCACGATGAATCTCAATGCTGTTGGGCTGATACTTCTGGCGGACAATGCAACGGATGTACTGAATATAGGCGGCGCCGTGTCTCTCGTATCGGCCAGTTCCGGAACGATTGCGAGTTCCGGAACGGTGACCCTGGGCAACATTACTGCTAGCGGCACAAGCGTTTCATTGTTCGAAGATGCCGATACAACTATGGCTTCGATCCAAACGCCAGGAGTCTTTTCGGCGACCAGTACTGGCTCGATCACCGACATCGCTGGTGCGGGTATTCAAGCTGCAACGATGAATCTCAATGCTACTGGGCCGATTCTTTTGGCGGACAATGCAACGGATGTACT
>JAYTVL010000576.1:0-1056 GCA_043744075.1 Pirellula sp.
AAGTTTTCGCGACCGGCATATTCACGTTCACACAAAAAAACTGCCCTTTAACCCCATAACCCCCTTTGAATGCCATCACTTCCATTTTTGCAACGAACGCAGTACACTGTCTTTCGATTAGTTGAAGGGTTTTTTAGCAAAAAGACCAATGAAAAAAGCATTCTACGGAACCGAAGGTTCCAGGTTCGAACCCTGGTGGGTGTACTTTTTCTTCGGCCTGACATGTTCCGACAACCGGTGACAAGTCACTCTCTGGCAAGGACTTAAGGTTGATTTGCTGACAGCAGCTCAGAGAATCGGTTTTTTTGCTGTCTGCCATCGGCTGCTGCAAAGTGTCATCCTCCGACTCCAAGATGCTGCTGTGGCGCTGCAAAGCCGTCCCGTCGAAACTCTTGTTCATCGGTTCTGGTGGCGTTACTCGAATAGCCTCAGACTGGTTTTTTAGGCTTGGCAACTTGGACACGGCATCTGCCTTTTCGGCCATGTCGGTGTGAGTGTAGACATTCATCGTTAGTCGAATATCAGAATGACGAGCCAAAGTTTGAGCGACCTTAGGCGAAACTCCGCCACGGGCAAGGTTCGTGATGAAAGTATGCCGGTTCGCGTGGAAGTCTGCAAAAAGGCCGGCGTGGTTCTCATAGCGAAGAAAATCAGAGGTCCTGTGAGCGGCTTTCTCCGTTTCTGTCGTCGCCTCGTCAATCCATAAGTTCCTTGCAATCTCTAAATCGATTTTCATCATTTTCGATGTCTTGCGATCAATTCCGCAGGTTTGTTTCGTAAGCGGAAACAAATAGTGATCGTGTTTGGGAACTCGTATTTTGAGCCACTCCTGAAAGCGTTCGGCAACTTCGGGGTGCAGAACTTGAACGTCCTCGCGTCGACGCTTGCTGTAGGTTGCCGCGACCGTTACTCGCGGCGGGTCGGCATCGAGTTGAAAGGATTCGACTGTGAGGCTCGAAATCTCGCCGCGACGATAGCCAGTCCAAGCCGAAAGAATGTACATCATGGCTCGATCGATACCGTCAATCGCTTCCACCGGCTTCCCGTTTTCAGCCG
>JAYTVL010000577.1:0-11677 GCA_043744075.1 Pirellula sp.
CAGGCTGCTTACGTTCGCGGTGATGATTGGCTGACGCCGGTTACGATCGACGAACGTTCTGCAGCTTATCGAGGCGCCATGCCTAGCAAGACGGGGAAACGGGCCAGTGACAAAGGATTTCTAGGTATGAGTTTCGAGCTGTATTTGAAGCTGCTGGATTGGACGGGTCGTCAAATACGCCGTGACAACAAGAAAGGACGGATTCCAAGCGAATTGGCACCCATCTTGGAACGGGTCGGACTGTCTGGTGAATTGTGGTGCGACTTAGTCAATCGGTTCGGCAAGATCTTCAAACGTGTGGCGGGTACGCCGGAGTCACTTGCTCAAGAAGCGGTCCGTCGAGGTCAGAGCGGTTATCGAACCGGTGGATCGCCGTTGACTGCGTGACCTAATCTCCCAGTCTCGCTCAGTTCCTGCTTTGTAGTTGTTATTAGTTGATTGAGTCGACCAGATGACGTCGTTGACTAAAGCTGCATGTATTCAATGACGAGGAGCGAAATCTTGCAATTCTTTGGGTTGGGAACACGTTAAAAGGCTTTGTTCATGTGGTCAGTGGCATTCTCAGAAACGGAATTGTGTGATCGACTATTCAGATGGATGGTCCTGCGTTTCTCTCGTCCTGCGTTTCTCTCGCTACCGGATGATCGAGAGAAAATCGCCAATTACAGGAATCCGACATACGTGCTTGGCAACGATTGGAATCCAAAAATCACTTCTGGTTTGACAGGTGTAAAGTAGACTCTGCGCTCTCCCGGATATGGCTCTCCACCTGAGTTTACTCGGTGGGAGCTGCGACTGAAAAGGCTAGTTGGAGTTCGGCAACACCATAGCCGCCAAGTCATGCCTCCACTGACGCACGGTCGAATGGTGGGCAAACCATCGATGTGGTCGATAACCAACAATTCATTACAAGTTTGGCCCAAAGAATTACTCACGTCATTTGAAGTTTCTGTAAATCATTTGCCCGCCGATTCATTCTTCGTCTTCCAACAAATGACGCAGCATCCGCTCCGGACCGTCCAGAAATTGCTTCGTTAGTCGATAATGTTCGGTGTCCTTGTATGCGATCGGCAGTATGCCCTTGTTGGAAAACGAATATATCAAGGAGTTCGGGTAACTCATGATGATCGGTGAGTGCGTCGCGATGACCAATTGCGAATCTCGTTTCACCAACCGATCGAGCAAAATCAAAAACTCAAGTTGGCGCTGCGGCGACAAAGCCGCTTCGGGTTCATCCATGAAATAGAGTCCGTTCGAAAGCCGACTCTCAACCAATGCTATGAACGACTCGCCATGCGATTGCTCGTGAAGCGATTTACCTCCGT
The DNA here is from genome assembly GCA_043744075.1 of Pirellula sp. GTDB lineage: Bacteria > Planctomycetota > Planctomycetia > Pirellulales > Pirellulaceae > JBKCUI01. The sequence goes on from JAYTVL010000577.1 coordinate 1,326, forward strand.
AGCTATCGATCAGCTTTCTCGCAGGCGCCGGTTCCTGATCTAGTTTCTCGATTTCAGAGGCGACATTAAAAAAACTCTCTGCACGAAGAAACCATGCATCCGGAATAAGGGCATGGTATCGACGCATAACCAATGCTTCATGCAGTTTCGAGTGACTGGATCTGGTGGCAAAGACAACGTTGCGACTCCCGCCCTCCGCGTTCAGTCCGTTCGCGACGGCGATGGCTTCTAACAACGTGGATTTGCCTGATCCATTTTCTCCAACAAAAAAGGTGACTTGGGGGTGCAGGTCTAACTTCTCAAAATTGCGAATCACAGGTAACCTAAATGCATAGTTCAGGGGATCATAGATGCGGCTTCGATCAATCGAGACCGTTTCGATATATGGGCCAGGGGTTACTCCCCGTTTCAATTTCTTCATCGTTGTGCTGGCGATTCAAAACTGTTCAGTGTAGCTTGGGGCCAGCCGGCTAGCCCCGGATTCTAAAACTTTTCTTCGGCGTTTGGGCGAATTCACATGTCAACTAGAATGAAAAAGACGGAAGTCGCAATGACCGCCGCAATTGGCAAGCTAGAACAGGCGACAATGCTACGCACCCATAGTCAAGGAGTATCATGATTCCTCGGCGATCACTAAATAATCATCACGAATCGACGGATGGGCTTGGATAAGTTAAGATGCCAATGCAAAATTGATAGTGCCCTTTCTTTATTGGACGTGAGGTCGTGATGTCTATGATTCGGAACCGAATGATCCTGTTCTCGTTCGCGTGTTGGTTGACTTTCGTTGGCATTGCGGTTGCACAAAGCGTTACTAATCAGCCAGCAGTCACAGTTTCGGAAGATGCGACCTCATTCTCGCTCTCCAACAATCTTCTCACTGCGCGCGTGTCGAAACGAACTGGCGATCTTACGTCTCTTATTTACAAGAATACGGAGATCCTGACCGACAAGTCTGGGCACGAAGGTGGCTATTGGTCACATGATGCGTCCGGTGGCAAAGAAACACTAACTCGCATCACATGGTTCTTCGCGCCCAATCGACTGGCAGACGGACGCCAAGCACTATCAGTTTTGGGCTCGATGAGATGAGCAAGGTCAATTCATGATCCCACACGTTCGTCCTGGCACGTATACGCTTCGTGCAATGGCAGATGGAGTGTTAGGGGAATATTCTCGCGCCGACATTACGGTTGAATCTGGCCAATCGCTCGATTTAGGGATATTGAACTGGAGTCCCGATCGTCGTGGTCGGCAATTGTGGGAAATCGGGATTCCCAATCGCAACGGCTCGGAATTCTTTAAGGGGAACGAATATGCGAACCCAACGATCTCTCTTCAATACGCTTCTCTTTTTCCAAATGACGTGAATTACGTAATTGGCAAAAGTGATCATACGAAGGATTGGTTTTTCCAACATGTGCCTCACAACGAAAATCCGAATGCGCGTGCGGTGCCGTTTTCTGGCGTGCGAGGAAACGGACGTGCAACGCCTTTCAAAATTTCGTTCGATTACCCGAGTGCAACTCGAGGTACAGCCACCCTACGCTTGGCCATTTGCGGAACGAGTGCTCGCACCATCGATGTCAAGTTGAACGATCAACCAGTCGGCAGCGTCGATCGACTGATCGGCGACGGGGCAATTCCTCGGCACTCGATCCAAGGGCTCTGGTATGAACGCGAACTGGCATTTGACGCATCGTTAATAAAGCAAGGGGTAAATATTTTGGAGCTCGTGGTGCCAGCTGGACCCATCAACAACGGGATCATTTACGATTACCTGCGCCTAGAATTGAAAGAACCGACACCTGGCCTAACCGGAAATGCCAACAATGTTGCGTTCATCGGCAAGAGCGATCCGAACGGTAATCCGGTTCGTTTGGCTAGGGCGACGGGTCACGTTTCCAACTACAGCGAGGACAAGGTCGCAGCGTATCAATTACCAGATCCGCTGTTAATGTTCGATGGCAAGCCCGTAACGAGCCGTAAAATGTGGTTCAATGATCGCCGTCCTGAGATAATGAAGTTCTATCAAAATGAGATTTATGGTCGAGTTCCGACAACTGTCCCGAAAGTAGTGTGGGGAAGTGACTGAAACCGACCCGAACGCACGCGATGGGACTGCGATTATGAAGCGCATCGTTGGCCGAATTGGCGACGGTGCTGAAGCGCCTCGAATGAATCTCACAATGTATGTCCCGTCCAAAGCGTCGACTCCATCACCGACGCTTTTGAATTTGACTTTCGCCTTTCCTGCGGGCGCTCGGCCGGGAGCTACAGCGACTCCTGCAACGCAAGCGAAAGGTCAGAATACGCCGCCCGCTCGTCCTCGCGTCCCAGGCGGAATCGATTCGATAGGCGAAGTGTTGAGTCGTGGCTGGATTTATGTCTCGCTCGGCTATACTGATATTCAGCCAGACAGAGCAGATCGTTGGACTGAAGGGGTCGTTGGTCAAACGCTTTCGGCTGGGCAATCGCGTCCGGCGGCAGATGAGTGGGGGACAATTAGCGCTTGGGCTTGGGGTATCAGTCGTGCGATTGACTACTTCGAGACGGACAAAGCAGTTAACTCCAAACAAATCGCAATTACGGGTACATCGAGGCTTGGCAAGACGGCGCTCCGGGCTGGGGCTCAAGACGAACGCATTGCGGCTGTGTTTTCGGTTGTACCTGGCGAAATGGGTGCATCGCTCATACGACGCGATTGGGGCGAGACTCTTGAAGACATGGCCCAAAATTTTCATTGGCAATTTGCAGGCAACATGCAGAAGTGGATTGGCCGATGGAACGATCTACCTGTCGATCAGCATATGCTCATCGCTCTTTGCGCGCCTCGTCCGGTCTATGTTAATGGCGGCTTGACAGACCAATGGTCCGACCCGAAGGGGGAATTTCTAGCGATGGCTGCAGCCGGTCCAGTGTACCGTCTCGTCGGAGCAAAAGACTTAGGAGTGAGCGAACTGCCAGCCTTGGATAATCCGATTCACAGCGGCGACTTGGCATTTCATTATCACAGCGGTGGTCACATGTCAGTTCCAGCCGATTGGAAGGCCTTCCTGGATTTTGCAGACAGGCATTTCAAATCCAATTGATCCAACCGTCTGCCATTATCCAAACTCTGCAAGCTGTGAGAAAACCCCAGCGGCCTCGTGTCGCTTGGTGAATAAGATTCGTATGCTAGAGGATGAGACCGACCGATTCGAAAGGCCCCCATGACATTGCTTGGATCACGGGTGAATCCGTTTCATTAGCGAACGAAACTTGCGTTCCAGTCGGACAAGCCAACTGGGGGCGGACTTGAAGACAAAGAGGAGGTAATCATTTGGCAGCTGACCTGCCGCAATTCCTTCGAACAACCACAACTACCAACTGCAAAGAATAAATAGTGGACGATATCTCCGCCCTTATACAGGAACTCAACAGAAGCAGGGGATACACGAACAGGTTGTTGGACACGATCGATGAAGTTGATTGGTTCCGCCAACCCTCTGAGGGTGTTTCTCATATCGCATGGCAAGTTGGCCATTTGGCGGTGGCGCAATACCGACTGGCTCTTCTCGTAGTTCGCGGCCAACAGCCTGACGATGGACAACTGATTTCCGAATCCTTCATCAATCGGTTTCAACCAGGATCACTGCCTGATCCAACTCCCCACCATAACCCGTCTGTTGGGGAGATTCGCGATGTATTCAATCGCGTTCACTCGCAAGCTGTTGCTGAAACGCAAAAACTGCCGCAGGATAGCCTGAATGAACCAATATCGTTTGAGCACCCCATGTTCTCGACAAAGTCTGGCGCAATTCGCTGGAGCGCTCAACACGAATTCACGCACGCTGGCCAGATTTCGCTGTTGCGGCGTCTACTCGGCAATACGCCGCTCTGGTGACATGCTTTTGTGGAACCGCAGTTCCAATCCGTTCGTCCAACCCCTATTCACCGTGGAGACCATCTTGCCACATTTTGGTAAGCTACATCCGTCAAACCAACCGTCCTACTCGTTTTGATCGAAGGCGAATTATGCATTCGAAACACCCTTGCGACTTGCGTGCGTCACTTGCACGTGCTGCCTTCACGGCTTTAGCGTTATTTGTTTTCCTCATTTCGCCTCAGATAGTTTCTGCCCAACAACCCAAGCCGCCATCGCGTGACACTATGTGGAAAAAAGTTGACGAAGCCGTTCAAAAAGGACTTCCTAAATCTGCCATCGAAGCATTGAGCCCGATCATCGAAGCCGCCTTAGCCGAAAAGGCCTTCCCTGAGGCGATCAAGGCAATCGCAAAGCGTGTTCTGCTCGAAGGCCAAATTGAGGGCCAAGAGCCCGAGGAACATATCGCCCGGATGAAAGCCGAAATTGCAAAAGCCCCACCGGAAATGCTGCCGGCTATGCAAGCCATCTTGGCCCAGTTTTATTGGAGCTACTTTGAACAGAATCGCTGGCGCTTTGGGCAAAGAACGGCAACGTCAGCCCCTCCCGGCGATGATTTCACGACTTGGGACCTGCCTCGTCTCTTTGGAGAAATCGATTCGCACTTTACTCAGGCCGCTGCCAACGAAGCACAATTGCGTGCCATTCCGATCGGTTCTTACGATGCCTTATTGACCAAAGGGTCCGTACCGGACAGCTATCGGCCAACTCTGTTCGACTTTATTGCGTTTGCCGCCATCGACTTTTACTCGTCCGGTGAACAAGCCGGTGCAAAGGCCGAAGACGCTTTCGAAATCGAAGCATCCAGTCCAGCGCTAGGTCCAACAGCGGATTTTATTGCTTGGAAACCTATTGTTACTGACGTTGATTCACCCAAGCTAAAGGCCATCAAACTCTACCAGCGACTGCTTGCAATTCATCAAAACGATCAAGATCGAAGTGCCTTCCTCGATGCCGACCTAGGCCGCCTCCAATTCGCTCATGCTAACGCCGTCGGTGAGGAAAAGGCTAGCCGTTACAAGGCCGCTTTAAAGTCCTTTGCGGATACCCACACCAAACATGAATTGTCAGCCACGGCTCGCCACCGTTGGGCTGTTGTGCTTCAAGGAGAAAACGAACTAGTCGAGGCTCGTGAGATCGCAACTCAAGGCAAGAACGCTTTGCCGCTAAGCGTTGGCGGAATGCTTTGTCATAACATCATCGTTGACATCGAAGCCAAAAGCGTCAACATCACAACCGAACGGGTCTGGAACGACCCATTGCCAATGCTTCGAGTCTCCTACCGCAATATCTCTAAAGTCTATTTTCGAGCAATCAAAGTCGATTGGAGCTCACGATTCACCGTCGATCGGTGGAGTCCAGGTACCCTAAATCAAACGGATCGGGATCAATTTGTTAGTCAAACGCCGTCGCTGGCCTGGTCCGCTGATTTGCCTGCGACTGGAGACTTTCGAGAAGCGACACATGATGTTCTAGCACCTAAAGAACTCAAAGCCGGATACTACTTTATCGTCGCTAGTACGCATCCCGATTTTTCCGACATCGACAATTCCATCTCAGCATGCGATGTTTGGGTCAGCAACCTCTCGATTGTGCTCCGTCAATCATGGGGCGCAGGTAATGGCAATACTGAAGGCTTTGTACTAAATGCCAAATCAGGCGAACCAATCGCCAATTCCAAAGTGCGAGTCTTCGCCCGACAAGAACGCAACAACAGCGTTAAGGAAGAATCTGCAGTCACTACCAATGCAAATGGTCTGTTCACTGTAAACAGTAAAAATCGAGGAATTTTTCTGTTGGCTTCTGCTAATGGGCAAGAGCTCGCGATCCAAAACGAGCAACGATCCTATTCGCAGCCAGAACAGCCGACGAACTTGGTTCAGTACGTCCTTTTTACCGACCGTTCTCTTTATCGTCCCGGTCAAACCATCCAGTTTAAAGGGGTTTGCTTGCTGGCGAACACCGATAAAGACAAGTACGCCACCGTCCCCAATCGAAATGTCATTGTTCAGTTTCGCGATAGCAACGGAAAAGAAATCGAACGTTTGCAACTGCGATCCAATGCATTCGGCTCTTTCAACGGCAGCTTCAGCACTCCTCGAGACCGAGGTACTGGCAGCATGCAAATTGTCGTCGACGACGGTCGCTCGGGATCAACCGCGATCAGTGTCGAGGAATACAAACGACCGAAATTCTTAGTCACGTTAGATGCTCCCAAAGAAGCCTCCAAACTGAACGACGAAGTGACCATTGTTGGAAAGGCCGCTAGCTACACTGGTTCTGCAATCAATGGAGCCAAAGTGCGATACCGTATCACGCGTCAAGTTCGCTGGCCCACATGGTTCATGTACTGCTACGCCTGGCGCATGCCCCCAACGGCTGGCAGTGCCCAAGAAATCTCACACGGCTGGACAAACACTGAAGCCGATGGTTCGTTCCGAATCACTTTCATGGCCAAACCAGACGCCGCCGTTCCGGAAAGCGATGAGCCGAATTTCCATTTTCAAATCACCGCAGACGTAACTGACACGACGGGCGAAACGCGGACAGGCACAAGCTCCGTCACCGTCGGATACGCTGCTTTGCAGGCCAACGTCACTGCAAAGGAATGGCTCACTTCAGATAGCGATACCAAGTTCTCGATCAATACAACAACTCTCGATGGAACTGGCCAACCCGCCAAGGGTACTTTGAAAGTCCATCGCTTGATAGAACCTGCGTCAGTTCTCAGGCCTGATATCCTCGGTCAACGTATAGCTCCTACATCTAGAGGTCGTGGACGTCCTCTTGGCCGACCCGCCAAGCTAACTCAGCCAACTGTTCAGCCAGATCCTTCCAATCAAAGTACCTGGGCACTTGCTGAGGCTATTTCAACGAATGCGTTCACAACAGCCGCCGATGGTAAACAAGAAATATCCGTCAAGCTTGAGCGTGGACTTTATCGAGCCGTTATCGAATCGCAAGATCGATACGGCAAGCCGGTTAAATCAGAATTGAATCTTCGTGTGATTGACCCATCAGCCACCAAACTAGGACTCAATTTGCCCAATCTCCTGACCGCACCCAAGTGGGAATTGCAACCTGGAGAAAAGCTGGCAGCCATCTGGGGCACAGGCTACGACTCTGGACGAGCGTTCGTCGAAGTCGAACATCGAGGCAAGCTATTGCAAAGTTTTTGGACCAAGCCAGGAACCACCCAGATTCCGATAGCACAGGACATCGTGGAGGGCATGCGCGGTGGGCTCACTTTGCGCACTACTTTTATCCGTGAGAATCGAGCTTACTTCGAATCGCGACACATCGACGTTCCATGGTCGAACAAAGAACTAAAACTGAAATGGGAACGATTCGTATCGAAACTCGAACCGGGTCGAAAAGAGACCTATACGTTAACTGTAAGCGGACCGAACTCTTCAAAAGCAGCTTCTGAAATGGTTGCAGCTATGTACGATGCGTCGCTTGATGCCTATCTACCGCACCAATGGATGCAACGATTCAATGTCTTTCGACAAGACTCCTCGCGTCTAAACAGCACGTTTGAAAACAACGCACAAGGTCTCAATGCCTTCCGCGGCCAGTGGACATCCAATCGCATGTCCATTGAATTGAGTTACCGAGATTTCCCACCTGAACTGAAGGTTCGGCAGCATACGATGTATGGAATGCAAATGAGCCGTATGAGAGGCGGCGGTCCAGGAGGCCTTGGTGGTACTCCGTTTACTTCTGCTGCACCCGAGGCGATGATGAAAGGAGCCGCCATGCTTGGAGAGGCCGCCATGGATAGTTTATCGGTTGGCGGATCCGGCGGTGCACCGGGACAACTGCCAGCTCCCAACCCCACGAAAGGCCCAGATCTCAGCCAAGTTTCCCCTCGTAAAAACCTTAACGAAACTGCGTTCTTCTTTCCCAATTTGATCGCAGATGGGAATGGGAATGTCAAATTGGAATTCACGATGCCGGAGGCGTTGACCACTTGGCGATTCCTCGGCTTTGCTCACGATACCGAATTGCGAAGCGGCTATCTAGAGGACAAAGTCATCACGGCCAAGGATCTCATGATCCAGCCTAACCCACCGCGTTTCTTGCGCGAAGGCGATGTGCTCGAATTCAGCGTCAAAGTCAGTAACCAAAGTACTTCATCGCAAACCGGTCGTGTCGCTTTGAACCTGTTCGACGCTCGCAACAACGAACCAGTCGACGCAGCGTTTGGCAACACCACCAAGGAGCAGCCTTTCGAAATCGCGGCGGGTGAGTCGAAAAGCTACCATTGGAAATTAAGGGTGCCTGACGGATCGTATCCAATCATCTATAAAACCGTTGGGGCGACCGACAAACTCTCCGACGGCGAAGAAGGCATGCTGCCAGTGTTGTCCAAACGAATTCTAGTTACCGAGTCGATGCCACTCCCTATCCGCGGTGCTTCGACCAAACAGTTCGAATTCAAAAAGCTCCTTGATTCGGCGAAATCGGATTCCCTAAAGCACCAGTCGCTTACGGTTCAAATGGTTTCGCAACCCGCTTGGTACGCGGTTCTCGCCCTTCCCTACCTCATGGAATTTCCGCACGAATGCAGCGAGCAAACGTTTAATCGTTTGTATGCCAACCAGCTTGCGCAGCACGTGGCTAACAGCAATCCCAAGATTCGTCGCGTCTTTGACACTTGGCGAAACATACAGCCAGCGGCTCTCGTTTCACCCCTTTCTAAAAACCAAGATCTCAAGTCGGTAATGATCGAAGAGACCCCTTGGCAGCGAGACGCGGATCGTGAATCGCAATCGCGGCGCAACGTTGGCATCCTTTTCGATGAAAATCGGCTTAAGTCAGAAATCGAAAGGGCCATGCGCAAACTAACCGAGATGCAGCGTGACAATGGCATGTGGCCTTGGTTTCCAGGCGGGCCGGACAACGAATACCTTTCTCTCTACATTGTGACGGGCTTTGGTCGCATGCGACAATTGGGTGTAACTGTTGAGCAATCGCCAGCACTGAAGGCGTTAGGGCGACTTGATGTATGGATGCATGAACGCTACGACCAAATTCGACTCCATTTAAAAGACCCCGAAGAAAACCATCTCACGTCGACCATCGCGCTGTATCTTTACGGACGCAGTTTCTTTTTAAATGACATGCCGATCGGAGCCGAACACCAAGTTGCAATCGACTACTGGAAACGACAGGCGAAAAACCACTGGTTGAAGGTCGGTTGCCGCCAATCGGAAGCCCATATCGCTATCGGACTCAAGCGATTCGAAAATCTCGAAACTCCTCTGGATATCGTAAAGAGCCTTCGCGAACGTTCTGTTTCGAACGAAGAAATGGGAATGTTTTGGAGAGACACCGAGCGATCATGGTGGTGGTATCACGCCCCAATCGAGACACAAGCCTTGATGATCGAGGTCTTTGACGAAGTCGCTAATGACAAAGTTGCAGTTGAGGATTGCAAAGTTTGGCTTCTGAAGCAAAAACAGACTCAGGATTGGAAGACGACCAAGGCGACTGCCGATGCAGTCTACGCATTGCTTTTGCGAGGCGAGAACTTACTTGCGTCGGACGCGTTGGTTCAAGTTCAATTGGCCGATCAGCGGATCAAACCCGAAGACGTTGAAGCAGGAACAGGTTACTACGAACAGAAATTCGTTCGCAACGAAATCAAGCCCGAGTTCGGCAAACTCACTTTGACCAAAACCGATACAGGGGTTAGCTGGGGAAGTATCCATTGGCAATACCTAGAAGACATTAGCAAAATAACGCCGCATGACGTTACACCGCTAAAGCTTGAAAAACAGCTCTTTAAGCGAATATTAACCAAGAGCGGTCCAGTTATAGAACCCGTCACTGGTGCAGTGTCGATTGGCGAAGAGATCATATGCAGGATTACATTGCGAACCGACCGCGACATGGAATATGTCCACATGAAGGATCACCGCGGCAGTGGTACTGAACCTGTGAATGTACTTAGTCAATACCGATATCAAGACGGTCTAGCCTATTACGAAAGCACTCGCGACACAGCTTCGCATTTCTTTATCGACTACTTACCCAAGGGAACGTATGTGTTCGAATATACGGTTCGGGTACAGCATGGCGGTCGGTATCCAACGGGCATGGCCAGTATCCAGTGCATGTACGCGCCCGAGTTCAACAGTCACTCCGAGAGCATCATGCTAAACGCAGAGTAGAACGATTGTCCTCAATCGTTCATCACGCAGCGACTAGTAACCAAGCGATGGAGGACAATCGCTCTACACAACTAGGCGAGCGACAGACTGGAATATACCAAGGGACCGGGTGGCACGCTCAGAGGCTGTGATTTTATAGTACCCGTCACCCTCCGTGTGACGTCCGCAGTTCAAAAACCTTTGGTTTTTGAGGCAACGTCACACGGAGTGTGACGGGTAGTGCGCCTTTGAAGGCGTATGAACAGTTG
>JAYTVL010000578.1:0-11648 GCA_043744075.1 Pirellula sp.
TCGATCATAAGTCGGGCTGAACCGGACGCTAGCGCGTTGCGGCTGATTAGCCGAAGGGCGCTAGCCCACGGTTTGCTGACCATGTTGTGATCGACGCCCGTACTCATCACGCTCTGCGTGATGTCTGGAACCCTAATTATTGACTCTGACAAAGCACTAGTGCGGATTATTCACAACCCGATGCGTAAGCGAGGGACCACAACAAAATCCCTCGCTTACGCATCGGGTTACGAAAAACAGTCTGCGTTTAAACTGCTTTTCGCAATGTCTTTCGCAGCATTACTTTACAACGAAAACTCGATAGCAAATGAATAATCCGCCCTAGTGCTTTGTCCACATTAAATTTCAGGGTCCGTGCCACGCAAGCACCAACGCCTATTTTCAATCTGGACGGAGCATTACGGCCGAGGAATGTCAATATCTCTGCCATCATTCAAGCATCTGGCTTTTTGAATTTCACGATCGCGATCACTGAGAGCCTTTTCTTCTTGAATCTTTCCGGACAAACTTGGGTCGCTCAGCGCTACAGCACCCGGTATCAGTCGCGATAGATTTTGCATAGGCAGTGTCAACGGTCGAAGCAACTCCTTGGAACCTTGCAGAATTCCGTTTCCTGCAGTATTGGCTTTACTGCTCACTTGGCCAATGGTGCCGCTTGTGCGACTAAAACGGTCCGAAAGCTGTTTAAGCTTAAACGTATCGATTACCTGATTTTGAATTGTTTTACCATTCCGATAGGAGACAATGGGATCGCCGATCCTTGGGAAACTGACGATAACAGCCCGATCGCCGTAGTCGTATTCGATTGCCCTCGCCGAATACTTGACCTGCGCCGAACCAGGCAGCATTTGGACCGGCAAATACAATTTCTCGCCTGTCTTCGGATGATGGGCCACAATAATGCACGGCCCCCCTGGCATGTCCGGCCCTCGAAAGCTTCGATCGCCCGTGTAGTAATAACGGTGAACAATCAGCGTCGGCGGAATGTCCACCTGCGGGTTGCCGAATTCGTCATTCTTGAGAACGACCGTCGGGTTCCCTCTGGCATCTCGATTCGGATCGAGGATTTCGATCTCAAGCGACGGAATGACACGAGAGACCTTAGACTGTGCGCGGCACATCGTTAAACCACTGAAAAGCGCGGTCAAGAAAACGAAATAAAATAAAATTCGACCGTTCGAACCGTTCATCTCGCATTCCATCCAATTTTGCGTTGCCAGGGAAGGACGACCCCTTTGCCACTCCCGGTTAAGGGATCAAGCAAGACAAAGAACTCGAATTCCGCTTCATCGATTTCGTCAAAGTGCTGCGCGATCATCGGATCAAAGCCTTTTCGCGATACCATATTGGGAGCCTCGCGTTGCACCCAGAATTCAGGAACAATCAGATGCGCCGCCGCTATCTTTCCGGACTGGGCGCCCACCAATTGCTGATTGATTTCCGGTGCAACATTCTCTTGATGCCTATGTGCCGAACTGAGCAACCGAACATTCAAACGAAAAGCATTACGCTTGATTTGGATGTCGTCGCTGCGTGTCTGTTCGTCTTTTTTGGAAATGCGATTTTGATCCGCCCGCAAACTCAAGTACCAAAATCCACTCGGCTCAACCTTTAAGGCGATGTCGCTCACCTCGCAATGAGCTATCTCAAGTGTTCGATTGGCGAGCTGAAGCAGTTTTGAGTCAGGACGTACCGTTGTGGCGTTTATGCTGATCGGTGGCATTACCGATAACGCAGCTGTACTCGAATCAATGACGCTGGCAAGCTGCCTCAGAGCCGTGATTTTCTGTTCGGTAGCCTCCAAGGAATAGTGCGGAACGGCGGCTAAGCTCCTTACTACGAGCGACTGCGTTCGACTGCCGTATTGGTAGTCTTCGCGAGGAACGGAGCATAGCGGCTCAATGCGATGCCGACCGGATCGGAGCAAGATCGGATCGACCGCCTGCGATTGCTCGGTCACAGCGCAGAAGCCGCATACACCTGCAAGCCATGCCATGACGCGATGATTCGTACTCTTATTTTGTTCCTTACTCACGTAACACTCCCAAATAGGCGTAATTGTTTTTCGGCAGTACCCTCTTAATGGAATGGTCCGCTATTTTCCTCTTGAATATTCCCAACCTGAATTGGCACCAGTGCCTGCAGACGGTAGCGTTGAACCGCGGCGGCTTTGGGCTGGATCCAATCGAATCGGTTGAACATTCTCGATGACAGCTCCACTGGGTGGTCGTCCGTTTCGAGAACTATCCCCGCGAACACTATCCCCGCGAAGATCGTTTTGTCGGAGCGTAGGGTAAAGAGAGCCCTCCGGTGAAGCACCAGGTATGGACATGTCATTTCGGTTTGGAGCCTGCGGGTCATACCCATTGCGCATCGGACTGACCTCGATATCCAATCCGGGACCTTGGTAGCCGTTTGGATGCATCTGAGGGATGGTTTCTTGAGAACGGTAGAGATCAGGGCGTCGAGCAGGATCGGGGACTCGCAAGAACTCATCCACTCGCGAGCTGCTGTAGTCGTATATGCGATTCTCTAGGAACTTGTGCCGGTTGCGTACCAGATACTCACGATTGCTCAATCGCATCGGATCCATGTCCGCGACGGCAGCTGCCCAACGCAATCCCATTAGATCGAACAAGGTAGGGAAGATCGTGGCTTGTGCCATGATGATATTCTGTTGGAGTGATTTCTCATCGCTAGGCAAGGGCCGCCAGAGTGCTCCAAAGACTGGAATGTCCTCGAGCAGTGGCACCCCTTTTGCTGTACGTGCCGCTTTGAGTGCCACAACGTATCGGCTGACTTCACGCAGTTCAAAGTTGGACAGTTGAACATCGGTGTCGATGTAATGCTGTTTGATGCGGCCAAGGTGCTTTTCGTCGGCTCGAACGGGTTCGCGAACTTGGGTCGTGTACATGTAATTGAAATCGAATACGACCGCTTGTCCATCGGGCGCGATGACAGGCCGGATTTCATAGCCGGTGCCTGTCTCGAATTTGTAGATGGCTGGATCTGGAATGAGTTTCTCAACGTTGGATTCGAATTTCGGTCCTGACCCCGCGTTTTGTGAAACCAAACGACTTGACGTGTCGGAGCTTAGGCCTGGGTACACGTTGCGAACGGCACTGTAGCCGCCGAGCGAACCTGCACTGGGCGAAGCGGTCGACTGACCGCTTTGCATTTTGGCGAGTGACAGTAAGTTCGGATCGTTGACCAGGGCTCCTACGTCATTGTAGATGGCCAGCGCCGAATCGATCCCTTCTTTGATGAGAATATCACGTTTGGGCAGGTCGAACTCCATGGTTGCAGACGGCGAGACTTTGGCAAGCTCACGGTTGTTGGCAAGAACATTGGTGGTTTCGGTTTGACCGAATTCTACTTTGTAGGACTGGCTGGCTTTGCGTACCGAGCGGAAGACGGGGAAGTAGAATTGGGTATTAAAATCGTCGTCGAGTGTGGTGGTGAGACGTTTGAGGTAATTGTCGATATTGGAGGTATGAGCTCGAGTCCCCTCGAGCAACTCGATGTATTTTTCTTCGAGATCATCGATTAGCATGTCGAGGAATTTTTTGTGGTCGAGTGGACGACGTGCGGATTGGGCAATTGATCGATCGGCGTCGAGTTCGCTGACCTTTTTTATCCAGTCCTTAAAAGCATCGCTCGTCTGTTTTAGAGCGATTAAGTCGTATGATCCATGCTCCTTATTTTTGTAGATATTCTTAATTTTTTGTTCAAAACCAATCCATTCTTGGTAGGCCTTGGTTGCGTGTTTGGTGTTGAGTTGCTCTCCCTGCTGCGATGAAAAAATGGAGTCGACATAGGCCAGAAGATCGAATTTGCTCTTTCCAATCTCCTCCCAGGCTCGCGCGGTCTCCTGCTGTGTCGCAATTAGAAAGGCGATGTCATTCAACGCATTTTTTAGATCAAAAACAGAGATGATCAAGTACCTCTCGGGATGGCGATCCAAAAGAATGCGAACGCTCTTGGTTTTCTCAACACTTTTTTCAAAACTGATTTTTAGGCTCTCCATCTTCGTAATAGACGGATCATCTTTTGAACGAAATTGCTTTGAAGTCTCTTGGACTCGGTTGAGTCGTTCTGAAATCTTTCTAACTGCGGCTTGAAGATCCTCTTGCTGTTTTTGTGTTCCGCCAAGGTAGAACAAATTGTCAATATCGTCTTGATGCATATTGGCAATCGTCGTTGCTTCATTAGGCCCTTTCAATATTAGATCGAGTCCAAACTCGGAACTGATTGACGCTGCAGGAATGATTGCCAGTCCTTGTTCGTCAAATACCGTGGTTACTGCAGCAAGATGCCGGCGAGCAGAACTTGTTTGCAGTATGAGGTTCTGAACCCGAACGAATCGATCTACTAGTGTTCGAGAGTGATCGCCAAATCTGCATACCAGTTGCGTTAGGGCGTCAAGTTGGTTCAATACGTCTTGAGAACTAGAGCGATAATCGTTCAATACGCTATCAATTTCAGCAGTTGCTTGCGTCAAGGACGGAAGAAGCGTCGATCGAAACTGGAGAGATTGTTTGGTTGCCTCTCGTAAACTAGAAATGGAATCTCTCTCGCGTCTCAGTTGATCCGCTTCATCTTCCGCGGCCCCGAGTCGCTCTTCAATGACTGCACGTTCCATGACGCGTTGTTTGAGTTCCAATTCGGTAATCAAGCGACCTTTAAGGATTTGTGCCAATCGGATGACTTCGCGTTGCAATGGAGTCATTGTGTCATCGTGAGGCACGTTGGCGTCAAAGAAGCCGCGAAGGCCAGTAAACGTTGCGTTGCCGGTCAATTGGAAGACTGGTGGCGGTTGATTGTGTTTGCACGTGCCCTTACATCCATGTTTGCATTTCTTGCCAGTGCATTCTGCGATGCTGTTTTGGAGGAACTGCTGTTCGGCCATTGACAGGTCGGTCTGGATGAGTCGTTCAAATTCTTGCCAAATGGCAAATCGCGTGCCATTGTTGGCTAGCGCCATCACAGTGAGAGCACTTGAAAGGCTCGTCACATCCATCGAGTGGAGTGAAAGCAATTTATTACCCGTCATTAAGAACTCGGAGTCCATCGCCCTGAGTTCGTCGACAAAATCTTTGCCGAAGAACGATACTAGATAGCGTTGATCGCGATCCGCTTGTGATTCGCCTGGAAACAGTCCGCGAGCTTCTTCGGCTCGGGCTGCGGCGGTGTGTAGCACGGCTTTGCGAAGCATTTCCCCTGACTGCAAGGTTAGGAATCGAGCTTGGTCGATGTAGGTTTGGATCCGGTTGGCAACGGTTTCCAGTTCATCTGCCGCTTCGCCATTGATTTGAGTCGAGTGGACATTGACTCGCACTTGTCCGCATGGCGAATCGATTTGATCGACCATCATGCGGACTTGATTGACGCCGCGCAATGGGCCGCGCAGATGCAATACCCCTTCGCCGATGACTGAGATACTGACTTGATGGACGGCGTCGACGCTATCGGGTTTGCCTTCGGCGAAGGTGTCTGGGTCCGCGTGGGCAGCGGCGGTTTCGAGGCGGAATTGTTCAGCCCGCGACAATTCTTCGGAACGTTGGGTTTGTTGCCAGCGTTCGTTTGCGGAGACTTCGGTGTCGCGAGCGGAACTAATTCTCGATTCCAGTGAGCGAACTTGTTCGGCGTTGCTACGTGCTGCGAGTTCGAGCTGTGCGAGTTGGGCTTCGCGTCTCTTAGCAGCTTCAGAGTTTGGGTCCGAGATCGGCTGCACGGCCAATTGCTGCATTTGTTGGAGCGAGTAGTTGAGGGTACGTTGGGCGTCGCTCATTTGATTCTCGAGCTCGCGAGTGCGGCGGGCTTTATCGACAGCGTCTCGTTCACTAATTTGGCGTTGGTTAGTGACCGACTCCGCTTCTTGTCTGGCCTTGTCTGCCATTTGCCGACGCATGGTGACATCTTGGCGATTGTAGGACTGAGCGCGTCGATTTAGGATTTGTGCGACGCGGTGTGCATCTCGGTAGAAGTAGAGTCGTGCAACACGCGTTTCAACCTTGTCGTTTGGATTGAAGCCACGAGGTGGCTCTTTGGTGGGAATGAACGACGGGTATTCCACGACGGGAGCCTTGCCACGAGTGATACCCGGTACGAGCGGGTCGGAGGCAAGTGCATTGGAAGTCGCTTGGCCGAGGATCACTTCGTAGTCCTCACCAGGTTTTCCAGAATTTCCTTCGAGTTTGTTGCCATATACGTCGGAAATCTTTAGTCCGGAGATTACGAGTTTGTGAAGACCTGGATTTACCGAGTCAAAAGTTACTGTGATCTTCGCGCGGCTAGCGTCGATCGAGAATTGTGGCGAATGTGCAGTACCCGACCCTGTGGAAAATGGACCTTCGACTGTCCCGCTGCTACTAAGATTGATAGAAATGGACTTGGTCAGTTCTTCGTTGAATTTGTTTTCATCAGCAAAAGTCATAGGCCGTGAGAACGATATCACTAACTGGTTAGCACCCAATCGCATTCCGAAATCCTTTGGAACTACGTTGGTTACATAAAATCGACCGGTTTGCAACTCGATCGACGCATTTGCGGGTTGAGAGGATTCCTGGACGGTTTTGTCGCCTAAAAGTACTTTGACAGTAATCGTGTGCCGTTGGTCTTGCAATTCATCGATATTGAACGAAAGCCCTGCCGCGGAAAGCTTCGTTTCAATCGGCTTGTCGTCAATTAAGAGTTGGTACGCAGCCGCAGCTTTGTCTGCGGGAGAAGCTTCAGCGTTTTGAACTGCAACATTGAGCGGAAGAAGAGTTCGTGAAAGAAGAAAAATCTGACCGGAACTTGCTGTTCGTGTTGGATTTCCAACCGTCAGCGTCAAGGTCGATTTGTTGATCCTTTGATATTCTGCGAATTGGAACGATAGTTCCTTTCCCTTCGAGGCAAATTTGTGGTTTTCAAATCCCTTTCGCTTACTGAAAAAGGAAATTGATGGATTTTTAATTAGGATATTGTCGGGCTCTTCTTCGCGAAGGGTGAATGGGATATTAATGAGATTGAAGTTAGTATTGCTGGTTGCAACAGCCGAACCACTGACGACTTTAAGAACCGTAAGATCGCCAGTGCTGGTATCACTCGAATACAACAATACTCCATAGAGTTCATCTTCTTTCGATGCTACTTGACCTTCAACGACAACTGTCGTAGCTTGACCTTTTCCAATTAGCAACGTTTCTTTTTCGACGTCCAGTAGTGGATAGTTTTTGCCCAATTGAACTCTGAGAATCGACGGTTCTGACGGAATCTTGGAAGTGTCTGGAACATGCACAATCAAGTTCGGGAGGTCATTACCTGAATTTGAAACCTCGATCCTATTATCAACTGTCTTTTTGACACTGAGTTTGTAGGTTGATGGAGTCGTGAATACAAGCGAAAGTACTTTGTTCGCAAGTGTAGCAGTTACACCTGTAGGAGGATTCGCTATCTCAAAGCTAGCCGCCGCTTCAATTCCATCAAGAAGCACTTTTATCTCTTGCGTCCCTTGCGAGTTTTCTCTAAGCCAAATGCCTTTGTCCAAAAACTCGTTGGACCAAATCCATTTGGGAATTTTTTCTTCGGTTGCCTTCACGAGCTTAAATGGGACAGTACCTCCGAAATATGACGCTTGAATAACTTCGGAATCTGTTGGATTAACAGCAGTCCATACTGGTGCTTTCGATACTCCTTCGAAATTCCCGATCATCCTCGGTGGCTCGGCTGAAGGAGCCGTTGGCACATTGCATTTCCCAAACACTTCTACTGCCTGTTCGCCGGAATGTGCATCAATGTTCTGGTTTCCGTTTCTTCCCCGGAAACAGAGTCCCGCAATTGCGATCGAGAGTGCCGTAATGACGAATATTTGTGTCTTGTTCAATTGGGAGGCATCCTACCTTTGGGTTGGCAATGGCTAGCATTTACTGCTCGTTCTTTGCGTCCGTACAATCCACACTATCGGTAAAAACTTACATTCAGTTTTGCGTAAGTGGGTATTTGCAAATGAAAGATTCAATTATTCGCTTTGTCGGCGACGGGGTTCTCGGAAACTTCAGGCTTTGGCTACATGCATCGGCGGCGATGCCGCCGGGGTATTGCCGAATGGCATTGAATTAAGGAAGTTCAAGGGCACCACTGGCCTTGTGCGCCTTGTTACACTGGTCCCATGACTGGTTGGCTAGACACGAACATTGCAACACAATGACCCGTCCCCCACCCTGCTTTCGTTCGTTCAAGGCGAACGAAAGCAGGGTGCGGGACGATCGCTTCGTGGGCGTCGACGGCTAGCCAATCAGTCTTGCTTCCATCGAGACAGGCTCGAATGGAGAGCATAATTCGACGCCATTCGGCGTATTGCCGCCGACATATTGCCTAATGGCACTCACTTTGTAAATTTTGAGCCTCAATGCGCTAGCATGAGGGCCGGATTTGCAAACGATTCCTAGCCTGCCAGCCCGCACGCTAGTGCGTTGCGGCTCAAAGTGAGTGCCATTGGGCATATTGCCGGCGGGGTAATGCTCACGGCAAATCTCAAAGGAGTATTTCTCTTATTACCCGTCCATGAACATCCGTCAGCCGCACGTCGCGACCTCCAAAACGGAATGTAAGGCGTTCATGATCCAATCCGATTTGATGCAAGATCGTTGCGTGGATGTTGTGAATCTCCAGTCGATTTTCAACTGCACTCATCCCCATTTCATCCGTCGTCCCAAAGGTCATACCGCCACGGATACCGCCACCTGCCATCCAAATGGTATAGCCGCTCACGTGATGGTCGCTCCCGTCCGTTCCTGAATTGTGCGGTGTACGGCCCATCTCCCCTGCCCAGACGACCAGGGTTTCGTCGAGCAGACCACGTTGCTTCAGATCCGTGATCAACGCGGCCACCGGTTGGTCTGTGATCCTTGCGTTCTCCTCATGACGTAACTTCAACTGACCATGTTGATCCCATGGCGAATTGTTTGCATGCGTATTGGGGCAAGTGATTTCGACAAACCGCACTCCTGCCTCCACCAGTCGCCGCGCCCGAAGACATTGCAGTGAATAAAATTTGTCGAAATCGTAAAAAGGGACGTGGCGATGTCGTTTCCGCAACGAACAGGATCGCCGACGAAGTGCTGTGTCAGTACGGCTTCTAGCTTCGGACGAATTCACACAAATTGACCTTGATTTGCGGTCAAATGACCCAGATAATGGGTCATTATGGATGCGTTAGGAGCTCTACTATCATCGAAAGTGAAGGCCGAGATCGTCTGTCGATTGTTTTCGACCGGCGCTCAGCCAGTACATCTTCGTGAATTGGCCCGCACAATTGATTGCAGCTTTTCTGCAGTACAACGGGAAGCCAAACGATTGAGCGATCTCGGAATACTTGTTGAAACCAAGGATGGAAATCGCACTTATGTTCGCGCGAATTCAGATCATCCATTCTTTAACGAGCTTGTGGGATTAGTGCGAAAGTCAAAGGGATCGATCGAAATCCTTCGCCAAGCCATTGGCAAGAAAGGGATCGACGTTGCATTCGTCTTCGGCTCTGTTGCGGCTGAAACCGAGCGAATCGAAAGCGATGTTGACGTGATGATTATCGGTGAGATCGGTCTACGAGAAATCGTAAAAAGGTTAACTGGCGTTTCAGCCCGAATTGGTCGCGAGATCAATCCGCATGTGATGAAGGCAATCGAGTTTTCGAAACGGAAAATCAACCGTGATCATTTCGTTTCCTCTATCTGCAAGCAGCCCAAGCAGTTTCTCGTTGGGAGTGAGGATGACCTTAACTGAATGGCAAAACAACGGTTGGCTTCGACCGCATAAATCCAGTCGGAACGAGATCGAAGGGCTGTTTTCGATTGTCGATCGTGACTTGAACGATGCTATTTCGATAGACTTGTCGTGCGATTGGAAATTTGGCATTGCTGGGGCCGTTAGTAGTCTATTAAACGCAACTATTTGTATCCAAATGTCCGACTGGTAGACTATATTGGATCGGGGGAAAAATCATGACTGTAGAACAGGTAATCAACGACATATCCGCGTTACCGCCCAACGACCAACTTCGAATTGTGCAAGCGATTTGGGATCGGCTACCCAAAGACATTGGAACGGGACTTTCCGTGGCGCAGCAGGCGGAACTTGATCGTCGATGGGTCGAATACAAGTCGGATCCATCCAGCGCTTTGACAGAGGCCGAATTTAGAGAACGCATTCGGATTGCACGCGGTAAATGAACGCGAAACTCACCGCTGAAACTGAAGCTGATCTTCTTCGAGGAATCGGATGGTTTGACAAGATTGCGTTTGGTCTCGGCGACCAATCGCAAATTTAAATTTTTGCGATTCTGCTCTTGCCAACAATTAAGACCGTCGCTGACCCCTTTTCCCAGCCTCTTTTCCCAGCCTCACTTACTTCGTGCGCGGCTCCTTGGGTGACACCAAATTCAACCAGTTTGGGAAAGATCAACTGCCTACCATTAGACGATCCACCCTGGACATGTCTGGTCCGCGCGAGGCGATTTTGTAAACATTCACGCCTGCACCGTGATCTGAGTGGTTGGAGCGCCGGCTTCAACCGATTATCGCCCCCAAAAATATCGGCTGTAGTGCAGTAGCTCCGGTACGGTACGCCGCCGGCGGAGACTAAAATCGCCCTAGAGGTGACGACCTGTGCTTTCATTCTCAGGCCCAACGGGCGCACTATGCCAGCCCAGGGCGGAGCGGACCCACACCGCTCGCGCGGTTTCTGGTAGAATCGAAGGGTGTTCTGGCGGGGCGGTCCGCTGAGCTTATTCGTTCGATGGCCCAAAGCGAGGTATTCTGATGGCGCTTCAGTCACAATTGTTCCGTGGCGATACGAAACTTGAAGCCGCTGCCGTATCGGACCCTGGGCATATCGTGCCGGGCGCGAGCGGCCCGCACGTGGCCAAGATTCAGTCGGCGTTGTTTCAACTCGACGGAGCGAACTTGACACAAGATGGAATCTATGGCCAGGGGACTGCGTCTGCGGTCAGCTCGTTCAAGCAGAAGCGGCAGATTCTCAATACCCAGGGCAAGATCGACGACATCGTCGGCAAGAAGACGATGGCGGCACTCGATGGCGAGATGCTCGCGAAAGAAAGAGGGGGTGCTAAGGGCGGTGGGAGTCGCGGCCGGCTGGGCTTTGGGATTGTGGGCGACGGCACGTCACCAACCCCCCTGGTGGTCGTGCCATTTCCCACCAACTCGCCACAGTTCGTCCTCGCGGAGGAGTTCGACGACGCGAACAGTGAGGACCTGAAGTTCAACGATCCCCCCTTCCCGCTGCAGACGACCGCCGAGGTATTGATCACCTCAACGATGGAGATTGGTGAAGCTATCAGTTTCTTGATCCCCAAGGAGGTCAAAAGGCAGGCTCTCATGAGGTTGGAACTGGCGGTGGCCGGATCGGACGCGCTGCGGCTGGTCAGTCTCTTCGTCCGGAACGCGTTCACCCCTTCCGCGGCCTCCTTCGGGACGATCTTCGGCGTCGGCACGGACCTGTCGAATCGCGTCCGGAATTCGGCGGAGTTCAAGAAGGAACACGAAGGGGTCCGCTCGGACATCGACAAGGCTCTGAAGAAGCAGTTCATCACCGGCACCATCGACTTCAACAAGATGAAGGGGGGGGAACAGCGGGACACCAAATTCAAG
>JAYTVL010000579.1:0-11641 GCA_043744075.1 Pirellula sp.
GAGTTGATTGAAGTGATGTTGCGATTTCCCAAGCCAATCATTACAGCGATAGACGGTTCAGTCTATGGGATGGGTTTGGCGTTGGCGTTGGCGAGCGATTTAGTGGTTGCGAGTCCTCTTTCTCGATTCGAATTGTCGGCGGCTAAGCATGGGCTTATTTCAGGCTTAGTTGCTCCGCTGTTGTCATTTCGATGCGGCAGTGGGGTCGCGGCCAGATTGATGCTAGGTGCTGAACGCTTTGACACGTCTGAGGCGCATCGCGTTGGGATTGTTCATCACATAGTAGCACCCGAGTTGGTATGGGCGAAATCGCATGACATCTCGACCAAGATCGCGAGCGGTGCGGCCGAATCGGTCCAACTAAGCAAACGTTTGTTGAACGAAATGATAGGCGAATCGTTGCTTTCGCAGCTGACTTCCGGTGCAGCCATGATGGCCACCGCGTGCAGTACAGACGCTGCAAATGAAGGTTTGGCGGCGTTTTCTGAAAAACGCGATCCCAAATTCGTTTAGCACAGGGAAATGTGGAAATAGGCTCATGGATAGACTGAAATCGATCAAAATAAAGGGATATCGGTCGATCAAGGACGCGGAGCTAGAGCTTTGTCCACACCTCAGCAACGAGTCCAATCTTTGGAGAAGTATTGGTTCGCAACGATTAACGACTCTCGTTTCATTCCATACATACAGCTACATGAATTCGAAACCTATTTACTCGCAGACGTGTCACAGTTTGGAGTCGTTTTTGATCAGTCTCAAAGCGGAATCGCTAAATTGAGACAGATTGTGGATGCAGTTTCAATGCCAGAGCTTGTAAACGATGGGACGCAAACGGCTCCTTCGAAGAGAATTGTGGATTGCTTTCCAGAATACGCAGCTTCCAAGAGAACGCTAGGACCACTGGTGGCCAAACATATCTGACTTGCAACAATTCGATCCAAATGCGCACATTTTCATGACTGGTTACTTCGGCTTGAGCAGCTCAACGATTCTGATTCCAAGGTGAGTGGCAGTTTGAAGAATAACTAACACGACGCGCATCATAGCAATCTGGATTATGAACCGCTAGTTTGCGCGTCGCCTCAACGAACTTTGGAGTTTCGGAACAATGCAGATTCAATTCGAATCGGCCACGAAAATTTATTGGGGAAACACGGCGCTGAAAAACTTTAGCCTCACAATAGAGTCGGGGAAATTAGTGGCTGTATTGGGTGTGAACGGAGCTGGTAAAAGCACATTGCTCAGGTGTTTGTCTACCCAGATCATGCTTACTCGTGGACTGATCCGACTCGGTGGGGAGCAATTAGTTCGAGAACGTATGGACCTACGACGACGGTTTCATTGGATCCACGATGCGCCAGCAGGATTCCAGAATATGGATTTGTTGGCGCAAATCGCAGTCACCCTGGAAGCATATGGAAGCGTCCTTCCAGGGATCGTTGAGCAAATCGATGGTCTTATCCAAGAATTCTCGTTGGCTGAGTGCGAGTATCGGCCGGTGAGCCAGTTGTCGCGTGGGCAGCGATTTAAAGCGGCTTTGATTGCAATGATCGCGCTCGATCGGGAGTTGTGGCTAATCGACGAACCCTTTGCATCCGGCATCGATCCGCAAGGGATGAAAGCATTTAAGAAACATGCCCGCGAATCAACGGGGCGTGGCAATACGGTAATCTACACGACACAGATTCTTGAGATTGCAGAAACGTTTGCGGATCAAGTGATCGTACTGGATCGAGGAAAGCTTGTCGCTTTTGGGACGCTGGACGAGATAAAGAATTCATCCCGTGGCGAAAAATCGTTGCAGGGGTTTTTTGATCAATTCTATTTTGCTTTCAGCTTTTTCGCAATGGTAGCATTGGCAATAGTTGGTCTCGGTTGCATGGCAGCTGGCGGACTCGTTTTGGC
Source organism: Pirellula sp. (assembly GCA_043744075.1). Lineage (GTDB taxonomy): Bacteria > Planctomycetota > Planctomycetia > Pirellulales > Pirellulaceae > JBKCUI01. Next base: position 1,906 of record JAYTVL010000579.1, read on the forward strand.
TATCGTAGGTTCACTGCCGACAATGGCTGCATCCTACGGAATGTCAAGTATTTTGGTTTGGGCTTATCACCGCTCACCAATCGATTTTCTTTGATTTGAACAAGGCTTGCTGACTCGCAACTGTGAGAATGCTATTGCTAGGTTACAATTTCGGCCATGCAATTCTTCTCGTCCGAACAACTTGTCGCCCTTTTCCTTTGTGCATCGATGTGGGTTTCCAGTCTGCTTGGACAAGAGCGTTTTGATTCCGTGAACAGCAATTGGCCCACAATTCGCGGTCCCGCATTGAATGGCCAATCCCTCGAAACAGGCCTAGCAGTGAGTTGGCCGAAAAGCGGTCCGCCCGTCTTATGGACTCGCGAACTTGGCCAAGGCTACTCGGCATTCATCGCATGGGATAATTGCGTTGCGACTCAATTTCAAACATTGGGGGGCCAGTACATCATCTGCTTGCTTGCCGAAAGCGGAACGACGAAATGGCAATATCGTTATGACTGGCCGTACGACCCAGCAGGTGTCTATCCCGGACCGCGATCCACACCAACCTATGACGACGGATTTGTCTATTTCACGAGCCCATCAGGTCTGATTGGGTGTCTTAGCGCCGAGTCAGGCAATTTGATTTGGTCTATCGAATTGGAAAAAGCATTTAACGTCAAAGTTCCCGGATTTGGGTATTCCTGTTCTCCCATTGTTGAGGGAGACAAGATTATCTTGCCCGTCGGTGGTCAAGATGCCAGCATGGTTGCCTTAGACAAACGGACCGGCAAAATCATTTGGAAAGCAGTCGAAAGCAAACCAACCGCTGGGAGCCCGGCGACGAAGAATCTAGAGTCAACGGCAAGCTATTCTTCCGCGTACCCAATCTCGTTTCAAGGACGCAAATGCGTTGTTGGCTACCTGCAAAATATAATTGTTTGCCACGATAGCCAAACGGGGCAATTGATCTGGCGCTACGGCTTGTCAAGCGGTTACGACGAGCATTCAGCTTGGCCGATTTATGACGAGCCTTTCTTGTGGATTACCGGACCTTTCCAACGCGGCTCGGAACTTCTCGAAATAACCGGCGACATCACTCAGCCAATCCGAACCGCGCGAACTAGCAAGCTGATGTCAAACGATATCTTCTCAAGCGTTCTCTTCGACGGCGCTCTTTTTGGATTCGATTTACAGGAAACGCAGGCCAAGACCCATCGGACCAGCAGAGGCATCTTTCGCTGCATCGACTTCCGATCCGGCCAGGAATTGTGGTCGATTGGAAACGGTCGAATGCAAAGGAGTCCGGCTATCGTATCAGACGACTCAGCGATTGTATCTGGCAAAGTACACGATGAGTTGCTAATCGGCCATTCAACCGTTCTAGTTGCCGACAACAAATTAATATTGATGAACGATTTGGGCGAATTGATCGTCGCCCGGGCCAGTCGAGAAAAATTCGAAGAGTTATGTCGCACCACTTTGTTAGGAGGAGAAATATGCTGGACACAGCCAGCGATTTCTCGTCTTCGACTTTTCGTACGCAATCACAGTCGGGCTGTCTGTGTGTACCTAGGCTTGCCCGATGAGCTCGCCCCACAACTCCGGGCGAAATCGATATCTGCTAGCCAAATCCCGCAAAGCAAATTTCAAGATCTCGCCAGCGTGCTGCTTGGCATTGAACCCGAATACTTGTTTGATCTCCCAAGGATTGACTGGTTAGCGAGATGGTATTTCGTTAGCTTGATGATTCTGGCAGGTTCGTTCGCGGTGGCTCATGTGAGCGCTGGCTTGATCCAATTCGCAATGCGTATGGTGATTGATCGCGATGAAAACCAACATCGTTCGTCCAGTAGCTTGGCAACATGGGTGTTTTGGATCTTAGCATTCGTATTTGGAGCAATTGGGACAACGGTAATAAGCAATTGGGCTCAGGAATTCATCTTTACCTGGCATGTATGCTTGTACGTTGCTTGGCACATTGCGATTTCCAATGTGTCCGATAGGACCTCGACACGCAATCGGCTACAGCGCGTCCAATCTCAGAGTGCCGCGATCTTTCTGGCCGTTATTTGTTTGGTCTATTTCCTGTTATGTCGCCGATTGAGCTTGGTTTTTGAGTGGGTTTTTCTCATCGGTTTTTTCGGTGCCTTGCCATTCAATTTGGCAAGCGAGAAACTGTTTACGCAAAGACGCTGGACGAGTATTTGGCAAATTGTGATGACCGGAATTGGGTTCAGTGCGTATTTCTGGACTTCTGTAGCAATTCTTTTTTTGCGAACTGGCGGATAAACTTCAAGCCAGGGGCATGCCTGTCGGGAAACACGGGAGTAAAGTATCATACAGAACTTAATTTGACTTTGCCGCGATGGTGTTTGATTCCAATCTAGATTTCCACTGCAAGGAGGAACTTGCCCAATGTCCCTTGATGTCGAACCGGCTTTCGCAGCAAACGCAAATTTGCTTTCTCATTCAGCGTTGTTGTCGCACCGTCGAATCGCTTTGCTAAGCGATGGCTATTCGACACCATTTCTCGCGAAGACCGCTATTAGCATGTTGCGTTACCGATCTTCCGACATCGCGGCCGTAATCGATCGAAAGGAAGCTGGCAAAACCGCTCAGGAATTGTTCGAAACAGGCGGCAGGGTACCAGTCGTTGCGAACCTTTTTGATTCAAAAGAAGTGGATGCCAACGAGATTGACGCTCTTTACATTGGAATTGCCCCGCCCGGAGGCAAACTCCCCTCGGAGTGGCGGCCGATTATTCAAGAGGCAATCAAACGCAAAATCGATATTGTCTCCGGCCTGCACGACTTTCTAACCGACGATAAAGTATACTTGCAATTGGCCTCAGAGAGTGGCAGTCGTCTAATAGATGTTCGGCGCAACACATTCAAAGAAACGGCGGTTCGACATATATTCCGTCCGGGTAATGTACGAATCCACGCAGTCGGAAATGATTGCAGCATTGGCAAGATGGTTGCTTCTCTGGAAATACAAAAGGGGCTAGTTGCATTACGTTATGACGCGAAATTCTTAGCAACTGGCCAAACGGGCATCATGATTTCCGGCGAGGGAGTCCCAATCGATTGCGTGGTCGCAGATTTTGTGAACGGTGCTGCAGAAAAACTAGTTGCCGAAAATGAGCATCACGATTTTCTACTAATCGAAGGACAAGGAAGCATCTCACATCCAGCATATTCGGCAGTCACCCTTGGGTTGTTGCACGGTTGTGCACCCGACGCGCTAATTTTCTGCTACGAGGCAGGGCGAAAGCAGGTAAAGGGCTTTGACAACATTGATATCCCACCGATGAAAGATCAAATGCGTGCTTGTGAGGTTATGGCGAATCTGCGTCATCCCTGCAAAATAATCGGTATCGCGATCAACAGTCGCTCTCTAAATCACGACGAGGCAATGGCTGAAGTAGCTCGTGCCGAAGACGTGTACGGATTGCCTGCATGCGATGTTTATCGAACAGGTGCGGAAAAATTGGTGCAAGCAAGTATTGCATTGCGCAAGGAGCTACTGACGAAATGAAGATGACGCTCTATCGGTTGAGCCTACCGTTGGCACACACGTTTACAATCGCACGAGAATCGATTACGACTCAGCCTTCGTTAATCGTCCAACTTGAGCACGACGGCGTTTGCGGATTGGGCGAGGTGACGGAAAACAACTTTTATGGCCACACACTCGATTCAATAAGCACGTCCCTCGAACGAGCCTCGGGGATACTGAACGAGTACATCTATCATTCGCCTATCGACCTCTGGCCCAAAATGCGAGATACAATGGACGGCGACATGTTCGCTCTGTCGGCGCTCGACATTGCTGCTCACGATCTAAGAGGAAAACGATTGGGTATTTCGACGTGGAAAGATTGGGGGCTTGAGTGGACTGGAATCCCACAATCTAGTTATACGATAGGTATCGACTCGATTCCAAAAATGATTTCCAAATTGCAGGAACAACCTGGCTGGAGCATCTACAAAATCAAACTTGGGACGCCGAACGATCTTGAGATTGTAGCTGAGTTACGAAAGCATACAAATGCTGTGTTTCGCGTCGATGCAAACTGTGGCTGGTCGGCAGACGCAACGATCGCGAATTCGAAATTTCTCGCAGGACTGGGTGTCGAGTTTATTGAGCAGCCATTGTCGATTGAAGCCTCTCCCGGAGACAAGCGGCGTCTCTATAACGAATCCAACCTCCCAATTATTGCGGATGAGGACTGTCAAGTGTCTGATGATGTTCGACGATGCAAAGGACTTTACCATGGCGTGAATGTCAAGATTTGCAAATGTGGAGGACTGACACCTGCGCTGAGTATGCTTCGTGAAGCACGAAGACTTGGCATGAAAACCATGGTGGGCTGCATGATCGAGAGTTCGATTGGCATAAGCGGGGCTGCGCAGTTAATGCCGTTGATGGACTACGCCGACCTTGATGGAGCAGTGTTGCTTTCCGATTCACCCACCGAAGGCGTAAGCATTTTGAAAGGGGTCGTTCGGTTAGCCAAAAGGCCTGGAACAGGCGCCGTATTGCAGCACGAACGACTGGAGCAATTCCGATTGTGAATCTACGTAGAACAGGTTGCCAGCGTAACACCGCGGTGAAAAAATGATCCTTATTCCAAATGCGCGACGCCTTTCCTTTTGGTTTTTGGCGGTGGTTCTGCAACTTGTTTCGTTTGCACCCGCTGAAGAAAAGATGATCCGTCTTTCGATCGTCGATAGTGACAACAAGCGGGCAATCCCTGCTCGAGTCTATTTGAATTCAAGGGATGGAACTCCTTTCTATTTCTCAGTTGCTCAAGAGGGTGGCTCGGCAGTGCAGTATACGAAGCAAAACTGGGTTAACGACCAATCTGTTGAGTACCATACGACAGTTAGTCCACATCCTTGTTTTGCTAAAGTACCATTGGGTAACTATCTGCTCACCATTGAAAGCGGAAAATCCTATCTTGGTTTTTCCCATGAGTTCGCTGTCGCGGACCAAGATGTTGAACTGGTTGTTCCGCTAAAACGGTGGAATGATCCGGCAGCCAAAAACTGGTACTCAGGCGACACACATTTGCATCGCACCATCGACGAACTTCGAAACGTGGTGCTCGCGGAAGACATCAATGTTGCGTTGCCATTGACATATTGGGTGAAACGTTCCTATACAGCACCGTCGGACGACGCCACGAACCAAAAAGACACGCAACATTCCGACTTAATTCACATCGATGGCACCCACGTAATTTGGCCTCGCAATACGGAATACGAAATTTTCACCGTTGGAAAACAGAAACACACTTTGGGTGCATTGTTTATTCTGGGGCATAAGGAAGGACTTCAGCAAACAGTACCACCATGGAAGCCTTTGATTGATGAGATATCGACCAAGGAACCCAACACGATTTTCGACATGGATAAGCTAGATTGGCCATTCGCGATGTTGCTTCCCACGCTTGCATCGAATGCCGTGTATGAATTGTCAAACAATCATACGTGGCGAACGCAATTTGGTTTTCGAAACTGGAACACGCCTGCCCCGGCCTTTCTTCAACCACCGTACGGATCGGCCTTGGGAGGTCATCGCGAGTGGTTAGACTATACGCACGGAATGCATTATACGTTGCTCAACTGTGGGCTTCGAATGGCTCCCTCGGCTGGAACCGCTAACGGTGTGCACCCCGTGCCTGCCGGTTTTGGGCGTGTCTATGTACATCTCCCAGATGGCTTCAATTTTGACGCTTGGATGCGAGAGTTAAAGAAGGGACGTTCGTTTGTGACGACAGGTCCGATGCTCTACGCAACCGCTGATGGGCACGACCCAGGCGAAGTCTTTCAGCGGCGCGAGGCTGAGACCTCGCCTATTACACTCAAATTAGAAGTGGAATCGGAGACGCCGTTGTTGTACGGCGAAGTCTTGATAAATGGACGTCCTGATCATTTGCTATCTGCAAAGAATGAGCGAACTGCCAGTGGTGTGTTTCGTACTCAGCAGTCCAAGCAAATCATACCCACAAGATCGGGTTGGTTTGCGATTCGCTATTGGGAGGGTCGCCCGGATGGTCAAGTTCGATTTGCCCATACAGCCCCGTGGTACGTCGAGGTGGGCGGCAAGCCAGTCGAGATCCCACTTCAAGAAAAAGAATATTTAGTGAAACGGATGCATCTGGAAATGGCTAGAAGTAGCGGTATCGTTAGTCCAGAGGCGTTCAATGAGTATCGAAAGGGAATGACATACTTTCAGTCTTTGCCTGTTCTAGAGGACAACCTCGAAGTTGAAAGCAATGCTAGACAGAGCGAATCACAGGCCGACATGAATCGATGGCTAGACAACATGATCTTAGACCATCGGTTCACAGCGATGGAAGTTCGCCTAGCGACGGGGATTTCGCAAGAACAAGCTGAGTTAGCGATTCGCAATCGCGAAGAATTTTCAATTTCTCTTTCCAAGAAGGAGAACAATCGTTCGGTGCGAGTTTTACCTTATCCCGGCGGTCGCCATCCGCGACGAGGGTTTCTTGACGGTGCGATTTCGCCTCAACGTGAGACCAAGATCAGCGTGTTTCCTCCATGGGACAACGGCGGATACGTTGTGATCGATGTTCCTGAAGCGATATTTTCGAATCTTGGCCTTACCTATTTGGCGCATCAACATATCCCAACGCTATGGGACAAGCAATCCATTTCATTGCCCCGATTGGAGTGGACCCAGGAGGTAGATGGACTCTCTGTTCGTCGCGAGCTACCAAATGGAATTGCGTTTGCGACACGGGTTACGAAGACCCATGATGGAGTCAAAATGAAAATGGATCTTAGCAATGGGACCGACAGTGTACTGACGGATCTTCGTGTGCAGGTCTGCACGATGCTCAAGGGTGCCATCGGATTTAATTTGCAACAGCCATTGGAAGCGATTGTCGAAAGTCCATTTATTGCAGCGAGAGGAGTAGGTAGCGACCGCTGGATTATCACTTCATGGACACCCTCCAATCGAGTCTGGTCGAACCCTCCAGTTCCTTGCATTCATGCCGACCCGATTTTCCCAAATTGTGAGCCGGGCCAAGTTGTTTCAGTTGAAGGATTTTTAAGATTTTACGAAGGACTCGATGTCCGGAGCGTACTAAAACAAACGGAATAATGGCCGCAATTTAAGCCCTGTACACAAGAGCGCTCCATTAAGGCGAGCGGCAGACTGGAATATACCAGGGGAGCGGGTGGCACGCTCAGAGGCTGTGATTTTATAGTACCCGTCACACTCCGTGTGACGTCCGCAGTTCAAACACCTTTGGTTTTTGAGGCAACGTCACAAGGAGTGTGACGGGTACTTTCTTCGGATTCAAAAAAATCACAGCCACTCAGAGCGATAGCGAAGGGCGTGGACTCGAGGTCCAACGCAATTACACTTCACATGCCCTTCGTGCTTCAGAGCGTGCCACCCAATTTACAGGTGGATATTTCAAGCTGCCGGTCGCCTAATGACGCCAGCGATAATTGTCTCGGCGTGTGCGTCGATTATCAACGGTTCAAGCGTGACATCAAGCCGGTGCTAAAGGGCGTACGGTATCTCGTATGATTCTTGACTTACAGCAACGTTGTTGACCATCTCGATGCCTCGGGTAGCGGATCGAACCGTTTCTTGAGCAAGTTGCTTTAAGAAGAAGGATTCCACGCAGCCATTTAGTTGAACCTGATCGCCAAGTTGCTCAACTTGCAGCACTCTCAGTGCATGGAAAGGACTCTCGTTGAGCATCTTTTTCGCTTGTCCCAAAACATCCTGAAATCCTGAATCAATCATTGATCCGCTCCTTTTTCTGGTTCTTCGCTCACAGCTTTCTCACGGTCCCATGATTTGAATGGGAGAGAAAGAATTCCTGTGTTCAAAAAAATTCCGGTTTTTCAAACCGCCATGCACATCCTGATGTATTCTCGCGTTCCGCTTGCAGTGGAAGTTCAATTTCTGCAATCGCCCGAATACCTAACTTAAGATCGCTAGAGATAGACTGTCAAGTACCCCAAACGTTCCAAATCGTAATAATCTATACAATCGGCAAAGCCGTTTGCTTAGCTATCAATAATTAAAGCGTCATAGCTCTCGAATCGATGCATGGCAAAGGACGGAGGGTACGTTTCCAAGGATGTTTTGAATAATTGTACGAAAGTTAGAATTGCCAAAGAACTACGTTTGATTCGTCCATGCAACTGATCTCGATTGAAAACTTAAGCCTGGCTGCCGAAGCGACTGTAATTTTACTGTTGCTTGCTATCGCTTGGCATCCAAGAAGAAAAGAGCCCCAGCATTCCCAGAAGAGCGTAGAAGGAATTAATTGGGAGCCTGCCAAGTATTTTTATTTGCAAGCTTTCATCCATCGCGGATTGTATTTGCAACAATGGCGAGAAACGCGGAGCCACAACTCATCTCAATCTACGGATTCACAGCCTTTCATTCCTCTCGTCGTTGATGACGACAATAAGCCAATCATGCCCGCGCCCTGGCAAGACCGTCTCACCCGCCTACTAAATCGACAGGGCTTCGATAGTATTCTCAAGGAATGGCTATCGATTGGACAAAAGCATCGAGGCGATTCCTGTTTGTCGATGCTAACCATGCCCAAGTACTCTGAGATGGTCAACACACAAGGTGCGATGATCACTGAGCAAGCGTTGCAACGAATTGCGACGCACCTTGTCGCCGCTTCTTCTGTTGAATCACTTGTTGCCAGATATTTGCCCGATCGATTTGTGGTCCTGCATTTCGCATCGACAATCGCCTCCTGCCGAAAGGCCATGGAATTAGTTCAGCAGGGCATGTCAGAAAAGGAGTTTTTCAAAGTTGCTGGACAGCCCCACGCTCTTGATTCCATCGTTAGCATCGTTGACCTTCATGGTGATTCCGACATCGCTTCGAGAATGGATGAATTGGACGAGGGGACGATTGAGGCTGAACGAAGCGGTCGAACTATCTACTCTATCGCTCAGGGTGCTTGGACCGATGAAGGTGCTCTGAATACTTCCGCCGCTAATACTTTGCCAGAGCCACCCGCGGAATCCAACACTAAAGCTGCAGCCGAAAGCTATTCCGAAAGCGAAGATAGTGAGCCTATCGCTTCGAACGATATATCTGCAGTCGCTAATCCTGACGATATCGCTTCACTCGTCGCGACCGTTAAATCCGCAGTTAATCCGACTGGCTCGGATAACGATATCATCAAATCTTCCCCAGACGTCGTTAATTCGGAAACAGTTGAAAATCCTCTTCAGTCGACTGAAATTCAATCGTCAATCAATTCATTAGTCGATCCCTCAGAAGATGCTAAAGATTCTGAGCCAACGTCCCATAGACCGGCACTTCCAGCGGGAGATGAGTTACATCAGGCGGCGTCCTTGGACGACATAGAATCGCTCTTCGCGGCCTTGAAGAAGTGAAAAACTGTCGAAGAAGCTCGGCGCACCATTTGTAAAATCGTTTGCTGTCATTTTGAATTTTTTACAAAAAGGCGGTCGTAATGCTGCGCAATTCGACAACTTCCCATGAAATTCTTGGGATTCTATAACGCACTGACTTACTTCAGGATAATTACTTAACTTGGCACGGCATGTGCATTTGATTGTGTTATCGAGAGACGATCAACTCGACAACCACGGTGGAACCGCGGTTGAGCAAGTGCTGGCGGAGTATGTTCAGCACCGGCGCTCCCTAAACAAGGAGGTACCGTGATCTTAGTGGCGTCGAATGACCGAGACATCTCGGACGAAAACCG
>JAYTVL010000580.1:0-44054 GCA_043744075.1 Pirellula sp.
TGGCTTCCGTGCTTGCGGGTAAGGTGTTGTAAACTAACAACTTATACGCAGCCGGGGCCACTTTAGTTTGCATTTGCATGAATAATCCGCGCTAGCGCCATGCCGCTCACATCGCCGCCACGCCTTCGGCGAATGTTTACATCGAAAGAGCCACAGCTTTCAAGCAAGCAGTGGCACGACTTCAAGGTTTATGAGTTTGGCTTTCGTCGATCTACTCTGCGAATTGCTGGCAAGATTACCTTGAAACTGGCGAGCGATTTAGCATTCTTCAGCAATTCGACTTCGGCCGCAACCGCAGGAAATCGCTCCCGCAGTTCGCTTATCGAGATTTTGGTGAGTAGACTGAATCCTTTCTCTGCTCTACCTCTTGAAAAGTAAAGCGTATCTGTTGCACGAACGAATTGGTATTCGGCAGAATTGGCTGCGGCTCCTTGCAATGGACTTGCGGTTGTCGCAAGTGATTCAATTGATGCAGCGGCCGCAGAAGGATTAGGAATTGGTTCGACCATAATCGATTCGCCGTTTTCTAATTCACTGCAATTTCCAAGAACGTTTTCGCAGTAATACCCATCAGGAGCAGTTCCACCAACAAACTGCCATTCGTCTCCATTACATACGTACTCGCAAGTCGCGGCAAGTTCATCTTCGCCAGTTACAGGATCATCCGGCATTTTGATTTTTTCTCTTTCAAAAGAGTCTTTTAAAGTAAAGAACGAAACAATCGAATCCCGGTATCTTTCCCGGGCCGATTACAAACAAGAATGCTTCTGCGAAACAATGGTGGAAGCTGCTCCATTGCGGTGCGGCCCTTAACAACAACTGCAGATTTCCGTGCCATGGTCAGAGTCCATTCACGTAATACCGATTGAGCCGTTGGGCGGAATGCAGTACAGTCGCCGCGTTCAGAACTGAATAGGTCTTTTGCATATTCGGAATTTTTTTCTCCGAAACAATAAGTAGTCTTGGTGCCTGCTCGGAAATAACACTCCCATTCCGATTCACTAGGCAGCCGATATCCAAACTCCGATTGCGTAAATGGAAAGTTAGTTTCACTCTTACTTGTAATCGAGCTTCGGTCTTCGATTCCCGCTTTGCTATTCAGCCAATCGCAATATTTCACTGCATCAAACCAAGTATGGTCTAGTGCGGGTGAGTCACTAGGATCAGGAAACATCGAGGGATCAAATTCAGCGTACTGCTTTTGGGAAACCAGCGTTTCTGCGACTGCGAACGACTGCTCGATACGATCAAGTTTCCCAGGAATTTGGCTGTTCTCAGGCGCTCCCAACCAGAAATCCACGGGGCCACGTACGATATTCATTTGTACTCCAAACGAATTCACGTACCAATTTCGGCTGTCTCTTATCTCGCGAAATTCATTCAGTGCATCTGCGGATTGCACCGCTTCGAGTCGTTTCCGATGTATAAGTAGGTCCCTTGCCAATCCGTGAACTCCCGCCGACGGGTGATTCTTGTATGCATCAATCAAAAATTCGATGTGCTCTCTTTGACGATTCTCAGCAATCGTATGTCTTGGAATGGACGCTAGACAGCCAATGACCGCGGTCGCCCGCCAATCATCTTTGTAATCTCTAAATCGATCGAGCAGAGGATCGATCGAAAATGCGCAGCTATTGAACCAAAATATGAAATAATTTCGTGAGCTAGGATCGGCTGTAAATGACAGCACTCGATCCACTTGATACCATTGGTCGAGCCCGTAAGCAATCAGTGCGAGTTTTGCGCGCCAGCGTGCCAATTCATCTGTTCCAAGCGAATCCGGTGTCTTGGGACCTGTTCCATCAAATTCCGATCTTAGCCATTGCAGGAAATCAGGATTCGAATCCTTCGGACATCGAACCACCGCAGGGACAATCTGGCTCATCTCATCGGTCTGTGCGAATTTCAAAAGACGCGCAAGTCCATCCGTATCTCTCGAAGACTCACTTTTGCGTGTCAAGACTCCAAACAGCCCCGCCCTTTGTTGCGCGTTCAAGTCATAAGCAAGCTGGGACTCAAGTTCCTTCACGAATTGCCCCGGCATCCGACCAATCAATTTCGACCAATGCTCTTCTTGAGCCGGTGACAAATTATTTACGAGTTCCTTTGCTAACTTGTTGAAGTCTTCAGATTCGATGCCTGATCCATCCGAAAGGCAAAACCGAGCTAATCCCAACCGCCAACGCTCCCTCGCATTCAAGTCTTGTTCAAATCGAATGGTTTCCAATTCCGCGAGCATCGTTGCTGAATCGCGTTCAACTGCCCCAATCCAAGTGACGAGAGACTGAGGGAGGCCATCGTTTATCCATGAGACCAATTGCTTGTTGCTTTGCAATGAACTCCTAAGAATGGACGAGTCAACAGACTCAACTGAGGGCACGTTAGGCAAACTTGCAAACGGCTGTCCGTTACTCTTTTCGAATAAACCAAAGCCATTCGTAAGAACAGCGATTACTATCAAAGTACCTATCAAAAGAAGCGACGCCGAACACTTGGCTAGCTGCCTAAATTGCCGACGACTGGCTGCAATCGGTTTCTTTCCCGCGACCCAAGTTCGCAAATCTGTTTCTAAGGCTGCTGCGGATTGATACCGATGCGCGGGGTTTCGTTCCAAACACTGGTGAACAATATGTTCCAATGAAGTTGGGATGTTGGTCCTAATGGACCGAATTCGCGGCACCTTTAAATCGCGAATTCCTGCCACTACTGCTGACTCGGGACCGTCAAACGGCAACTTGCCACACAGGAGTTCAAAGAGAACGACCCCGATTGAAAAGATGTCCGATCGCTGGTCCACGTTGGCTGAATTTCCAGCCGCTTGTTCCGGACTCATATAATGTGGAGTACCAATAATATCCCCGTCAATTGTGCTCCGGGTCAACCGATCCAGCATCTTGGCGACACCAAAGTCCAGGATTCGAACGCGGCAAGAATCGTGCGAAAAAGACGTTATGCATTCCGGATCTCCAACGCCTTCCTCGTTTCCGACGAACTCGATCATGATATTGGACGGCTTAAGATCTCGGTGGATAATACCGAATCTGTGAGCCGCATCCACGCCAGCTGCAATGTCCGCCACGATTTGCGCACAAGCAACATCGTCCAGGCGTCGGGCAGCGGCGAACTCAGTTAAGCATTGACCTTCGATTAGCTCCGAAACCATGTAGTTCGTATTGCGATATTCTCCTACTTCCAAGATACGGACGATGCTCGGGTGATCAATGCGGCTTGCATTTGCTGCTTCGCTCGCGAAAGCTCGAGTTGTAGACTGACCATGCGAGGAATACGCAAGTTTGATTGCGACTCGACGTCTAATCTTGACATCTTCTGCTTCGTAAACCACCCCGTGGCTTCCACGCCCAAGCAACTTTGTGATCGCAAATCTGTCAAAGTGAGATGGCAAGTCATTTTTGACTTCGGACGACTTGCCAACGCCCGCGTCCTTTGTCTCCGAACTTTTTCCTTCGAGCGTCTCCGAACCACTGTATTTGCTTGAGACGGAAGGCTCTCCCAAGAAATTGACACACTCTCGTTCTGTAAGAATCAAATCGCTAAGGAGGCGCTTTTGGAATCGGGGTTCAACGAGTTTTGAATACTCTAGGACGTTTGGAGACAGCCCCTTTTTCCAGTCGCTTTCGAACGCATCCAGAACTATGTCCATCTGACGTTCAACGTCCAATGTCGAAAGTTCTTCTGGATTGGTGGGTAACGAAATCAAGATCGCGCAACTCAACTAAAACGAGGATATAGGCCACGAAAGAGTCTATAGAATGAAGACACCGATGCAAGCGGAATATTAAAAGAATCGTCGAAAAATAACTTTTTGATAAATTTGCTCAAAATTATGTTTTTTTTGTCGCAAAAGGCCTCTTTGTGCCGTTTCGCATCTTGTTATTGTTAGTTCGTGCAACTGGTTCATTGTTTACAATGGGATTGCGATTGAACGAGCGTAGACTAGACTTCGGGTTCGCCCTTTTGAGCTACATGACACGGTAGAAGAAATGTCCGACACAGAATTAACAAAGGGATCTGTCTCTGGCTGGATCGCCAAAATGCGTCAGGGAGATCCTGTGGCAATCGAAAAACTTGTAGCCCGATACTTCAAGAAAATTGCAAACTTTGCGAACAAGAGACTTCGACGTGGAATTCATGTCTTGGATGATGGAGAAGATATTGCGATTTCTGTATTGCAATCGATTACTTCTAATTCAGCCAAGGGTCGATTTCCGAATCTTCAAGATCGCGATGATCTTTGGCTGATGATGATCATGATTGCGCAACATGACGTCATCGATAAACAGCGGCCTGCATCAAGACGAGAACGTCGGTCCGAGTCGATGCTAACGATGACTGACTTGCTAGAAACGTATAACATTAACTTGGACCTATTCTTGAGTCAAAGAGACTCGCATACGAAGCTAATGGAAATAGCCGAGTGTTGGGAAGACCTTTTGAAGTCGCTTCCAGACGAACGTTGTCGTGACATTGCTCAACTTAAGTTAAAGGGGCATTCCAATTTGGAGATTGCGGGCTTGCTGCGCCTGATCCCAAAAACTGTCGACCGCAAGATCAAGATGATCATGCAGCGTTGGAACGACTGTTTTTCGAAATACTTCGACACTTAAGGCGAGCGGCAGAACAAACATACCAAGTGGCATGGGCGTCCCGCCCATGTTTTGACGGGCGAGACGCCCGTTCCACGAGATGGCTACGGTAGGATTTCGACTGCCTCCGCCTAAACGTTCTCGGGTTTTCCAGATCGTCCCGATAAGATTGCGGCTGAGACAATTGCGGTGATTTGGCGACTAGCACGAGCGTCGAGAATCGTCGGTCTGCCAGCATCAATCGCACGGGCAAAATTATCGGCGAGCAAGTAATCGTTGTCGGCAGACAGCAATCGCTGGCTCTTGAATTCTGTGTTGGGCTGATCGCGGTAGTAGATCGATACTTCTGGCCTCGCTTCACAAACGACAAGTGCACCATTTGTCCCTAGCACATGAAGCTTGATTTCACCGATATCGGGATGGCTGGCATTTCCGATCCGACCGATAGCAAGACTGCCGACGAGATCGCCGTCGAATTCGAGAGTCACTGAGGCTAGGTCTTCAACGTCGTTGTCAACGTAAAGTTGATGAAAGTGCGCCGTGGTCCGCGAGAAAACTCGACGTACATTGGCTCCGCAAAGCATGCCGATGTACGCGAGTGGATAGCATCCTTCAATACTCATTTCGCCAACGGGATCCCTACCGACACCACCGTCCGCACCCGTGGCATGAGCCGCCTTGAGAGCTTCCAGCCAGTCCAACGGCGAATCGTTGGGGCCACGAGACCCCTTCGGCGGACCGGCGTCTTTGGCAAAGTAGAAATCGATGTGAATCGCATAAGGCGACCCAATATCTCCGCGATCAATCACCTGTTTCGCTTGGACAATCGCTGGCAACTGATTTCGGTTCCACATCAAAAACCGAACATCATTTCGCTCGACTGCCTCGACGACCCGGTCACACTCGGATAGCACATTGGACATCGGCTTGTCCTGAATCACATGCAACCCAGCCTCAGCCGCTCGGACGCTCAAGTCGCAATGCCTTTCCGCTTCGGACGAAACAACCGCGATCTGCACGTTATATTCGGCGATGGCTTTCTTAATGTCGGGCACATAGGGAATTCCATGCTCCCGAGCGAATTTCTCGTTTCGTTCATGTACCCAGGCAGGCTGATCGGCATCGTCGGCCACCGCGACCAGTTTGAAACGCGGATGCGACGCGACACCGCGCGCAACGTAGTCGTGTTTGACCACGCTCAGCACGAGCACTCGAAACGGATCAGGCTGGCTCATACACGCCGCCTCGCTGATGAAGTACTTGCTTGGACTCGATCGAATGACGAATCGCATCCGTCACGCGATGAACCGTTAGGATCGTTTGTCCATCGATTGTTGGTGAGACGCCGTGCGCAATACAATTCACGAACTCACGAAGCTCTACGAGACCACCGGTCCCGGCGTCGCTGATTAACGCGGCGGGGTTTCCGCCCGTAAACAACAGATGCGTGTTTTGGTGATCATCAGCGTACGCAGCACCTTTGGAACCGATCAGCGACAGCGAATTGTAAACCTGACCCGTCGGCATCCGCTGAGCAAAGTCCAGCAGCGCCATTCCACCATTAGGAAAGCCAAGATGAATTTGAATATACGAGTGATCTATGCGACCGATGGCATAGATCTCTTTGGGTGTGGCCTGGAACAGGTGAATTGCCAGATCAATATCGCCAAAGATCGTTGAGGACACTGTTCGTTTGTTGTCCGTACGCCAGCGATGGACACGAAGTAGTCCTGGATCGCCAAGTTTTCCCCTAGAGAGTCGGTCGATTATGGTCTGGCAGGCCGGGGCGTGTCTTATTAATCCTCCAACAGCAAGAATCACCTTCGCCCGCTGACAGGTTTCGATCAAAGTCTCTGCTTCTTGGAATGAATCCGCGAATGGAGCATCAATGAAAACATGCTTGCCGTGTTCCGCAACACACCGAGCATTCTCGAAACCACTGACGACGGCCGCATCAAATTCGGCAAGGTCTCGCAAGGCTTCCTGCATGGAATCGGTTGTTACTGTCAACCTCGCAGCTCGCAGGCGTTGCAGCAACTCACACTTCAAGCCGATATCGTCGGCAGAACCGATCAACGCCAGGCGGACAACAGAATCGCTCACAGATTATTTGTGCTCCACATCATCGCTTTCCGCTAAAAAGTAGCGGTAGGATGAAAAGATTGACGATAGTTGCAGCCCCTAAACCAAAGAGGATAACGATCGCCATGGGGTACTCGATTTCTTGTCCAGGTAGATTGCCGGTATAAACTAAAGGAGCTAGCGCAAGTGCCGCTGTCAATGCAGTCATGAGGATCGGTGCGAGACGCTCTTCAGCGCCGCGAAGGATCAGCTCGCGACCGTACTCAACACCCTCCATCTCGTTCAAATGGCGGTAGTGGCTGATCAGCATGATCGCATTCCGAGCCGAGATCCCAATCACTGTCACGAATCCAACGAGCGAACCGAGCGACATAATACCGCCACTTGCGAAGACCCCCAGCACACCCCCTAGAATTGCGAGCGGCAACATTCCCAACATGAGCAGCACCAGTTTCCAGGACTGGAAATCAACGTACAAAATGACCGTGATCATGAGAATGGCGGCAACCGACAGAAGCAAAAGCCGTTGTCTTGAAGCGCGAGCTTCCGCATACTCGCCCAGAAATTCGGGATGATAGCCTGTTCCAAAAAGAACGTTCGTTTGGACCGCAGCCTCGATCTCTTTGGCGACCGCTCCTAAATCCCTTCCAGAGACATTGCAAGTAACATCCAATCGACGCGATGCGCCCTCCCTTTTTATCTCGTTTGGAGCCGGGACGATCGTGACGTTGGCGACACTGCTCAACGGTACTTGAGCACCTGACGGAGTATCAATCATCAAGTGTTGCACTGCCGTTGGGTCACGGTGAGCTTGGTCTTTGCCTCGTACAAAGACGCCAAAAATACCTTGGTCGCGATAGATCTCGCCAACTTGCGTTCCATTGACCAACGTCGAAACGTTTCTCATTAATGTTCCAGGTGTTAGACCAAATTGGGAAGCTGCCTCGGGACGCATTTCGATGGAGATTTGCGGAACCAAAACTTGCGGTTCAATCTTGAGAGTCGTAACCCCCTCGATCGGCTTGATTTGCGCAGAAACATCTGCTGCAATCGATCGCAGTCGATCCATGTTCGGACCATAAATGCGAACCACAATGGCTGCACTCGTTCCAGTAAGCACTTCCTTGATTCGCTCTTTGAGATACGTCAATAAATCGCGGTACAATCCAGGATAGCCATCGACGACGCTTTGCACTTTTGCAACAGTCGTGTCGTAGTCTTGTGTGTCGTCAATGCTGATCCAGAGTTCCGTAAAGTTCGGACCGACGACTTCATCTGCAACGGTCGCTCGGCCAATATGCGATCCAAAGTTAAGCACACCAGGAACAGCCATTAGCTCTCTACTGGCTCGAGTTGTGATGCGGTCCATCGCATCAATTCCTATGCCAGGCTTTTCAACCCAATGCATCAAGAAATCGGTCTCACGAAAGTTGGGCATCAGTTCCTCTCCCAACCATGGAATCGTACATGCGATGGCAGCAAACACGATTGCAAAGCCACTCAAAGTCACGATTCTGAAATTCAGCAACCCTTGCAAAAATGCTCGATACCATCGTTTGAGCACTCGCACCAAAGGGCCCTCTCGATGCCGCATTCGAGCTGTTGCCGGTAGCAGCATCAGCGACATTGCAGGTGTCACCGTGAGAGCCACCGCCAGCGAAGCCAGAATCGCTAGAATGTACGAGGCAGCTAGGGGCCGAAAGAAAGAGCCGGAGAGTCCTTCCAGGAAGAAGACCGGCAAGAAAGCTAAAACCACAATGATCGTTGCATAGACCACAGCGCTTCGAACTTCCATCGACGCATCCAGGACGATTTGAAATGCCGACTTAGGATTCTCAGCAACCGCATTCAATCGCAAACGACGCATGATGTTTTCGACATCGATAATCGCATCGTCGACGACTTCGCCTAACGCAATCACCAAGCCAGCTAGCACCATCGTATTGACGGTGCCACCTCTCAAATACAAAACCATGATGGCAGCGATCAGCGAAAGTGGAATTGCCATCGCACTGATCAAAGCGCATCGCCAGTCATACAGAAACACCAGCAAGATAACAATCACTAAAATACAACCCAGGAACATCGAATGGCTAAGGTTGGATAGTGAGCGTTCAATAAAGGTAGCAGGACGGAAGATGGTCGTGTCGAATTGCACTTCACCCATTCCGGGCTTCAGTTCTTCCATCGCCTTTTCGACACCGCGTGTTACGTCCAGCGTGTTCGCCCACGGTTGCTTTTCAACGATCAATAGCAAGCCTGGTTGGTTGTTAATAATCGCATTGCCAATCGGCGGAGCGTAATCGATAACGATATCGGCCACATCGCGGATACGGATCGGACTACCACCTGAACTTGTTATTGCTCCGGCGCGCAGCGAATTAAACGTCCCTATAGGACCGACAGAAGTCCCAACAGGCGATGTAGCGCCACGAAAAGCCAGTACCATTTCGCCGAGTTGCTCGGGTGTGTAAACAGCTGGCACATGCCGTAGCGCCAATCGTTGGTTCGGCGTATCCACAAAGCCTCCAGCTCCAACCGCCGTTGCATCGCGGACCGCCTGCATTAGAACATCAAGCGTTACTCCATTGGCCCGCAATCGGTCAGGATCGGCGATGACCTGCAGCTGCGGATCTTTCTCGCCCCAAACCGCTACATTTGCAACGCCGCTAACCGACATCAATCGCGGTCGGATCGTCCATTTCGTCAATACCGTCATGTCCATCTGGTTCTTGGTGTCTGACCAAAGCCCGATTTTCATGCATCGACTTAGCGACGAAAGAGGTGGAAGAATCACGGGTGGGCGTGCAACCAGTGGCAACTGGGCCGCAACCAACGTGATTCGCTCCTGGACGAGCTGACGAGCCATCAGCAAGTCGGTTCCACTGGCAAATATGAGTCGAACACTGGAAAGACCTAAGACAGACTTGGATCGGACCGCCTTGACGAACGGAATACCGTTGACAGCGTTTTCGATCGGGACGCTGATCAAACTCTCGACATCTTCGGTTGATATTCCAGGGGCTTCGGTTTGAATCTCAACCAGCGGCGGCGCAAACTCGGGAAACACGTCGAGCGGAATCGAATCCAATGTTCGAACGCCGACCACAATCAGTCCAAGCGCGATCATCAAGACGATCACACGGAATTGTAGGGAAGCACGGATAAGCCAACTCATGATTTAGTTCGCCTATTTCCCAGGGCCGAATTCAGTGCCAAACAATTCGGCGGCGCCGTCAGCGACAACCATCGTTCCCGCACTCGGCCCTTTTTGAAGAATGGCTTGTGACCCATCGAACCATAAAACAGTCACGCGTTTTCTTACAAATTGTAGCGGTTCCTTCTGCGTGTAGACCCACGTTCCACCATGAATGTCGTAGAGTACGGCTGCAGCTGGAACAATCGTGGCTTCGACTTCGTTATTCATAGGTAGTTCGATACCGACGCGTTGACCTGGTCGAAAGCCAGAGCGCTGATTCGAGACTTCAAAGTAGAGATCTGCCGACGAGCTGCCCGCATCTGCAGTAGGAGGTGCCTCGATCGGTAACGCTCGTTCTGGCTCCGAATCGATGGATTGCGTATTTTGATCTAGTGCCTTGCCATCGAGTGAAACGACTCGTCCATTGGCTGCAAGTTGAATTGACGACAATAGATCTACAAAGACCGGGACGCGAACCCAAACTGTGCTCGTGTCTAGCACTTCAAACAACAAAGCTCCGCCGACTACTTGTTGACCAGGGGAGATGTTGAGGCTCCGAATGACTCCGTCAACGGGAGCTTTCAAAGTAATTTCTGTCGCCAATTCGTGATTGGGCGAACCTTCGAGCGACGCAATCAGTTTTGTCAGTTGAGCATAGCGTTCTTCCGCAGCAGTTAAAACAGTTGAGGCCACGTTGGCGAGTGCTTGAGCATCATCGACAGCCCGCTGGCTGCCGGCTCGATCGGCTAGCAGTTTCTTGGCTCGATCGAGTGTGATCTTCGCGGCGGCTATGTCGGCCCGCGCTCGTTGCACATCGCCAAGCGCTGTGACTTGGGCAGCGACCAGCGTTGCCTTGGCACCGGCCATTTGCACTTGCTCAACAGGCGTGGGAACATCGCGTTCGGGAGAGAGAATGGGAGTAAGTTTCAGGACAACATCGCCAGCCTTGACTTTGGAACCAGGGGCTGGAATCTTCGCGTTGGCGGTGGGCGATACAATTCCAGCCACGGGAGCTGAGATCATGATGGATCGACCGGAAGGAACGATGACCTCACCTCCAAACGTTCGGTGCTGCTGTACTCGACGCAATTCTGTCGCGACCGTCGAAATACCAAGCCGCTCTTCAGCTTCCTTTGTGAGCTTGACGGTTGCGAGATCACTCTCATGTGGAACCATTTCAACTTTCGCTGGCGAAGGAGCCTTTGCCGCGGGAGTCGACGTTGGTTTGCAACCGCATGACGTCAATACCACCCCGACGATGCACAATTGCAGACTGAGTCGAGCGATCGTTTTTTTGCTCATAAGAGGAAAGGTCATTTCATTGAAGTAATTCGTAGGCGGTTTTAAGATTAATTGTAGTCATAAGCGAGGAAGAATGCGGAAAATAAACTGGGTGGAACGCTCTGAGGCACGTTCGGCGCGTATGATTCAGCAATTCCTCATAGGCTAGTGCTCTGTCAAGCTTTAGTTTTGGGGTAGTGGATCTTGTAAAAGATCCTTCCGCTCAGGGATTTTTAACAAAATCCACTACGGCCAACCCCAAGTTTTAACTTGGACAGAGCACGAGCAGCCTATTCTTTGGGTTTCTCTACTGGCAAAGTCTGAGAAAGCATCTCCTGAACATCAAGTGGAGCCGCATTGAGACTTCTACCAACGCTGCGTTCGAGCTCAGCCATGGCGCGCCGCAGCATGGCTCGTTGGTCGAGAATTCTAGTCCGAGTATCTAAATAGAGCGTAGTCGTCTGTAAGACTAACAGATAATCTGTTCCGCCGTCAGCAAAACCTTTTTCGGCTATCTCTACAGCCTCCGATAAATTCGGAAGGACTTCCGATTCCAGGATCTTTAAATTTGCTCGAGCTTGATTAAGTTGTCGGAGGGCAACACGCACGTCTTGATAGATCTGATCTCGAATCGCATCGCGAGAGTGCATCGCCGCATTGAGCTCCCAATCGGCGCGAAGGATGCCGCCTTGATTGCGATTGAAGAGCGGCAAATCAAACCTGAGGCCTGTGCCTGTCCGAGTATAGTCCGTTCCATGTCGCACATCGACGACACTGTCGGCTCGCCAGAAGATCCATCGCGACAAATGAGAACGCTCACTCGCGGCTGCGATAGCCCAACGTGCGGCATGGTAATCGGGTCGACAAGCCAGCGCCGTTTCAATCAATTGCTGCTCATCTAGTTCTGGGACATTGATAGTTTCGAGTGCCTTGGGTTCGAGTGGAGTATCGACTGTCGGAATTCCAAGAAGTGAAGCCAATCTTGCTTGACTGATTGCAATGTTTTGTTGCTGAACGCCATTAATGGCTTTTGCATTCAACGCGTCGACCTTGGAAGCGATGGTTTCGAGCTCACTAATATCGCCATCCTTGTATCGGTCGCGAGTCAATTCAGCGATGCCCTGGCGAATCTTGACCGCTTCGGAAGCCAACCGCGATTGCTCTGTCACCAAGGCCAAATCGATATAAGCCAATCGAATATCGCGCGCCACATTCAATCCGTTTTGCACGAGTTGATCGCCGATGCGACGATACTCGCGATTAGCAACTTTGACTCGCGTTGGCCTTAGAAAGTAAGATTCGATAGGTGCATAAATCGTGTATTGTCCCTCTTTGGCCCCCGACGGAAAATATATGAGTACTTGAGGATTTGCGATCAAGTTGGCTTGAACCGAATCGCCGCCGGCCATTCCTAACTGAGCCAACGCTGCTTGGAATAGTGAGTTGTTCGCCAAACCCGTAGCGACCGCTTCCACTTCATCGAGCCCATCTTCCAGAATCACACCTGCCGGAATGATCTCAGAGCAAGCCTCGATGCGTTCGACGTCTACGGAAGTTCTGCACAAGAGTTCGTTTATCACATAGCGAGGGTTGCAACAAACCTGTGGTGCTTTGCACCCGATTCCAAGAAACAGCAGCAAGAATGAGGCAAAAACGCATGATGCCAAGGACTTCGTTGTCTGCTCAGGCCGAACGCTCGGTGGAGCTTGCAGTTGAGTCATTTCACCTATCCAATTGCTATCATTTTCCAAATTGTGCAGATCGGCATGACCTGCATAACTGTTATTTCGGGACGCCACAATCGAATCGATAACTATGTTTGATTTCCTTGGAAACGTTTCGCTAAGCGGTACAACCGCAACTAATAGTAGCCACGGTCCATTCCAGGCCAAAGTCAATCGACGATTCACGACTGTCAGTGGCCGTCCCGCTGGCGTAAAGCCCAATGGCACTCACTTTGAGCCGCAACGCGCTAGCGTGCGGGCTGGAAGGTTAGTAACACTTGCAAATCCGGCCCTCATGCTAGCGCATTGAGGCTCAAAAATTACAAAGTGAGTGCCATTGGGCGTAAAGCCAACGGAAACGATTGCGTTCGCAATAGTTGCATGGTGGCGTTCAGCGAGAAGTGTCTCGCGCCCGAAAACGCATTGCTCGCCGTCCAGTTTCTCTCGATTTTTGCTAAACTAAGAACCGGCTGTTTGTTCACGTCTCGCAGAATCGTAAGTTGCTCATGGTACCGAGTTCTTCAGTCACCTCCACTAACCCATCGTCCGCTATCCTTTCGGCGGAAACTATGGCCAAATTGGAGCGTATGGAACTGGTAAGTCGTAAGATCTTTCGAGGTCGTATGAAGGGTGAACGTCGAAGCAAACGAAAAGGCCAAAGCGTCGAGTTTGCCGACTTTCGGAACTATGTCAGCGGCGACGACTTGCGTTTTATCGACTGGAACCTTTTCGCCAGGATGGATCGACTCTATCTCAAGATCTTTCTTGAAGAAGAGGACCTGCATTTCTACACCATAATCGATGACTCCATGTCGATGGATTTCGGTGAACCCAGCAAATTTTTCGTAGCCAAACAAATCGCAGCGAGCCTTGCATATATTGGCCTATGCCGTGGAGATCGCGTCTCCGTCTCTAGTTTTGAGACTTCGTCGAATCCCGTCGTCATTCGCGGCAAGTCCTCAACTCACCGACTGCTCGGCCATCTTGAGTCTTTGTCCTGCGTGACTTCATCCATAACGATGGCAGAATCGATCAAGCGATTTTGTGTCAAGAATACTGGCAAAGGAATTGTTGTCTTAGTGTCTGACCTGATGAACAAATCCGGATATGAGTCGGCTTTGCGAATGTTGGTTGCAAGAGAGATGGACATATTCCTAATACATCTACTCAGCCCGGAAGAACTGTCGCCTGAGATGCAGGGAGATTTGAAATTGGTCGACTGCGAAGACGGAGACCAACGTGAAATCTCAATCTCAGCGGGGCTTCTCCATCGCTACCAACAAACGCTTGCAGCCTTTATCGAGCAAGCAAAGTCGTTTTGCAACAAGCGATCCATCACCTACGTTCCCGCTAGAAGCGATCAGGCCGCAGATGTGCTGGTCAATGAATATCTCCGAAGCAAAGGACTTGTGCGATGAGCTGGATCAGTGCCCTTGGGCCTTTGCAATGGCTTTTGCTACTAGCGGTTCCGCCAGCAGTTCTTAGCCTTTATTTCTTGAAGTTAAAGCGTCGAGAACTGGCTGTTCCAAGCACTCTGCTTTGGAGGAAAACACTGGAGGATGTTCACGTAAATAGTATTTGGCAAAGGCTGCGAAAAAACTTGCTTCTTTATTTGCAGTTATTTTTTCTAGCGATACTGATCTTGGCTTGTTTGAGACCAGGCTGGAGCGGGCAAAATCGAATTGGTGATCGGCGAATCTACGTTATTGACAATTCGGCCAGCATGCAAGCGACGGATGTTGAACCGACGCGCTTGGATTTGGCCAAAAAGAAAGTGAGAGAATTGCTTTCAGACACCTCTGCGGACGATGTTGGAATGGTCATCGCTTTTTCGGATCGAGCGGATGTTCGTCAGGGTTTTACCAAGGACCGAAATCGATTGTTTAGTGCTGTAGATTCGATTCCGACTACTTCGCGAGGAACGGATGTCAGCGAAGCGCTTCGCGCTGCTGCTGGATTGGCGAATCCCGGACGATCGAGCTTTGACAATCTTAGCGATATTATGGTAGCTGACGCCGTCCCGGCTACAGTCTATCTTTTGAGCGACGGCGCATTTGGCGACCTTGGGGACTTCGACGTCGGCAAACTCAAAATTGAGTATATTTCGATTGGCGAGTCGAAAACGAACAATTTGGGAATCGTAAGCTTTGCGGTTCAAAGAAACGAGGACAAAGCGAATAAGCTTGAAGCGTTTGCACGCATTACGAATCCAGGTGACGAAAAAGTTGAATTCACAGCTTCGTTGGAACTGGACGGAAAACTCTTGGATGCTTCCACTGGAAGTGTGGATGCAAAACAGGAAGCAGGGCTTCTATTCGAACTCACTGATACCGACGAGGGGCGGCTAAAGCTGACGCTAGACTACGACGACGCGCTTAAGGTGGATAATGTGGCATACGCAGCGATCAGACCGAACAAGCAAATCAGTATCCTTCTCGTTACGCCAGGAAACAACGCGCTCGAGACTGCATTGCAGACGCCGCGTGTACAGCAAATTGCGTCCGTTCAAGTGGAATCCCCAGCATTCTTGAATGATCCGGCATTTCAAGCGGCAGCTTTGGACGCGAATATTGACTTGGTGATTTTTGATCAATGTTCGCCAAAACAAATGCCATCGACAAATACGTTGTTTATTGGAAGTGTTCCTCCTCCCGCGAGCGGATCTGACGCTGCCAACAGCGAATCCAAGAGCAACGTTTGGAAATTTGGCCAACCACAGGGGCCAGCGCTCATTTTGGACGTGAACCGTTCCAACCCCATTACTCAGTACTTGGAAATGGGCTCAGTAAGTATCGTTGAGGCGAGAACAATCGATCCTGGAGAGTCTGGAATGGTCCTAATGACGAGCGATATCGGACCTGTTTTCGCTATCGCGCCGCGCGGACCATTTCAAGATGCCGTACTTGGGTTCTCCATTGTGCAAGCGACCAGCGAGGGGGTTGGCGTAAACACAGACTGGGGTATCAAGCGTAGCTTTCCTGTCTTTGTCTATGCGACAGTCGAATATCTTGGAGGCGGTATAACAGAGTCCTCCTCTCCATCAGTTCAGCCAGGCTGGCCGATCGGTCTAGTGCTTTCGAAACGTTTCAAAGAGTTCAAGGTTGTGTCGCCGGATGGGCAAACGACGGAACTGGTTCGAGGTGATGAAAGTCGTCACACCTTTACCAAAACAGAAGTCCCTGGCATCTACCAAGTATTCGCCAAAGGTATTGAAAAACCTGTTGAGTCCTTTTGCGTCAATCTGTTTTCTAGCCGCGAAAGCGATCTTGCGGTAGCTGATTCGATCAAAATGGGATTCGAGAGTGTTCAGGCATCGGGAACCACGATTCAAGCGAGAAAGGAAACATGGCGTTGGATTTTGTTATTTGCACTGGCATTGCTTGTTATCGAATGGATTGTCTTCAATCGCCGCGTATTCATATGAATGCAGGATTCAAACCAGGGCTGGGCGCAAAGAGTCAAATCATCGAACATGGTTCAAATATCTTTTGGTGCAGTTTTTGTGTTGTGATCGCCGCTTTTGTCGGCTGCGATCGAATAAACAACACTCAAGATAAGAACAAACTCGAATTAGAACATCATGCGGCACAAAGCCCAACAATCTCAGATTCCGCCGTAGAAGTCCAAGTCGAAGAGACGATAGCAAATAGAAAAATTGATCTAGAAGTAGACATATCCGGCTTTGGCAATAGCAGAGGAACATGTCGAATCGCTATCTACACCAGCCAATCTCATTTCAACGACCCGGAATTCGCAATTGCGAAAGAGTCGATTCACATCGTCGATTTGAAAGCAATCTGGCAAGTCCAGATTGCGATTCCCAATGAAGGCATTGGTGATGTAGAATCGAGTTTTGGAATAGCTATTAGTGCATACCATGACGAAAACGAAAACTCACGGCTAGACAAGAATGCTATCGGCATTCCGACAGAGCGTTACGGTTTTTCCAAGAATCCGAAACGAGGCTACGGTCCGCCTATGTTTAGCGAAACGGCAATCGAGTTGATATCTGCTAAACAACTTAGCGAGTCGAACGTAACTCTCAAAGTCCCCATACAGATTAAGTAATTACAATTAAGCACCCATGCACAAGTTTTCGCACACAACTTGTTTAACCGCGTGCCCATCGGGCCGCGTTTTCCTTGCGAAAGCGCGGGGCGATGCCTCACTATTACCCACATCTCAGTGCAAATTGGAGTCGATATTTCAATGGATTTTCGCATCTCCGTTGCGATTTTTCCTCCTCGAAGACCCAATCAAAACACAGTGCAAAACCCCTCACCCCCAGCCCCTCTCCCCTAAAAAGGGGCGAGGGGAGCAAGCCCAAAAAATGTGGGTAAAGAAGAGGGGCGATGCCCACGCGGTGAAACCAAGAATCTTATGCATAGGTGTTTACCTTGCCTGATTTCCTCACGGATTGGCATCAGTCCAGTCCGAGTCCCTTTGAAAGTGAAACTGAGCCTCGGTACAACGTCGGGGCAAGGCTAGGTGCTCAAGCTGCGATTGCTCCGGATCTGATTGCCATCGCGTCGCCGAGCGGATCGTATAGGCAACGGGATCATCGTAGCTACCATACCATTTCCATGGCAGAGCTGGAGTACCGATCATCGTCGATCGCGGCTGGTCTGCAACAGATGGGCATAGGGCCTGGAAAACGTATCGCTTTGCTGGTCCGATTCGGCGAAGACTTTATCGCATTGGTGTTTGCGGTACTCAAATCCGGTGCAACGCTTGTGCTTATCGACCCAGGTATGGGCCGCAAAAATCTAGTCGATTGCCTTGCCGCAACTCGTCCAGATGGATTCATAGCGATTCCGGTTGCGCATGCGATTTTGCGATTCTTCAAATCGAGATTTCCGAATGCAAAGTTAAACGTGACAGCTGGTCGATGGCTGCCTGGTCTTCCCTCGATTACTTTGGACCATCTAGAAAAGCATCCCGCCAGCGACTTTAGATTGCCTCCGACCCAGCTCGACGATCCTGCAGCCATCATCTTTACCACAGGTAGCACTGGTCCACCCAAAGGGGTTCTCTATACACACGGGACTTTCAACGCACAGATTGCTCAAGTAGCGGGACACTACGGAATCAAACCGGGGGGCAAGGACTTAAGCTGCTTTCCGTTGTTCGGCTTGTTCAATGCAGTGATGGGGACGACGACAATACTACCCGATATGAATCCGACGCGCCCGGCCGATGTCGATCCTGTACGGCTACTGGACGCGATCGATCAATGGCAAATCAATCAATCCTTTGGGTCACCAGCGCTTTGGACTAAAGTGGGTGATTTTTGTGCGAAGTCGGGACGCCGGGTTGAATCACTCCAGTGTGTGCTTTCGGCGGGTGCACCCGTACCGTCACGAATACTCGAACAGGTTCGAAAAGCAATGCATCCGAACGGTTGTATGTACACGCCGTATGGAGCAACCGAAGCATTGACTATCGCTTCCATCGAATCGAGGACCGTATTACAGGAAACGTCATTGCAGACTCGTCGAGGGGCAGGAACTTGTGTTGGAAATCGGTTTTCAGGTATTCGTTGGCGAATTATCGCAATTAATGACAACCCGCTTGAGACTATCGAAAGAGTTGAGGAACTACCGCGACGCGAAATTGGCGAGCTGATGGTAGCCGGTCCAGTTGTTTCGAAACAATATGTTACGCGCGAGGACCAGAATGCAATTCACAAAGTCAGGGAAGGAGCCGAAGTCTGGCACCGAATGGGGGACGTTGGTTACTTAGACGAGCAGGATAGGTTTTGGTTTTGTGGACGCAAAGCGCATCGTGTGATTTCTGGATCCCGCGTTCTTTTTACGGAGCCCATCGAAGCGATTGTCAATGAGCATCCCGAAGTGTATCGATCTGCATTGATAGGAACAGGTGAACGATTTTCGCAAGAACCATTGGTTGTTCTTGAACCATGGCCCAAGCATACTCATGGCCGTCGACTGAGCGACACGCAGCTGTCACTTGCCATTGTCAAACAGTTACAGGACAATCTCGGTATTTGTGATGTCAAGCGAGTCGTTGTGTACCCACGTAAATTGCCAACCGACATACGCCATAACTCCAAGATTTTTCGAGAAAAGTTGACTGACTGGGCTAATAAAAAGTTTCTTGGCTAGAGCCTTTGGCAATAAATGAATATTTTGGCATTCTTATCTCGTTGTTTGTTGTATCTTTGGCCACTTCCAAATACGCTGCTTGGGCTGTTGATAGGCGTTTTCCCGTTTTTGGGAAGCCGGACTATTACGGTAAAACGAGGAACCATAGGAATCTATGGACCGGCAATGAAACGATTGCTGCTACTTGCTCCCATTCCAGGAGGAGCGGCTGCAATAACGTTTGGACATACCATTCTTGCGGCAGATGAATTCTGTTTCGAAAATTCCTTTGAACACGAATGGATCCACGTAAAACAGTACCAATGGTGGGGGCCATTCTTCATCCCTGCTTATCTATTGAATAGCCTCTGGCATTGGATCGTGGGAGATCGAATGTACCTCGACAATGATTTTGAAAGGCAGGCTCGGAAATGGGGCGAATGCTAATTCAGTTCCACCTGTGACGATTGTACGGATTCGGCTGGACAAGTCACGGAAGTCGGTGCGAAGTAATGCGAAATCCTTCAATTTTAGAAATGTTATAGCGGAAAGCGGGCTATACCTGAATAGTCGCAGAGTTGTTTTGGGCAACCAAGCCGCTTATTGAGTTGAACGAAATGTACGTCGCAATGCTAAATCGAGTTAGAAGATTACTGATTGAGGACGAGGGGCCTACGGCAGTTGAATATGCCGTAATGCTGGCCCTGATTGCAGGCACTTTACTCGCTTCGGTTGGGCAGCTTGCCACAGCGACAAAGAGCAATTTCGATGCGTCTGGAACGGCCATCAACAGTGCAATGAGTCCATAAGTGACGTTGCGTCGAACACAACATGGGCCGCAAACCGTGGGCTAGCGCCCTTCGGCTAATCAGCCGAAATGCACTAGCGTCCGGGTAAGCCCGACTTATGATCGAAGCCAGAGACGTCATTCCAAATTCCAAAGATGTGACTACCTTAGCCGTTTGATGTAGTGGTTGTCGCCGAGAACAAACGCATGCCGAACATAACCCCAACGATTCATAAGTCGTTCGCTTGCTCGCGGGGAAATTGTCTGGCAAACGATGGCGTCTGAGTTTCTAAGCCTAGCAATTTCATCGGTCACCACGACGGCTTTGTACAAAGTTTTGTATTGAGTGTTAGGACCGCTTCGAGCGTAAAGCACACTCATGAATCCAGGTGCACGTCGCGGGAATGCGTAGTAAACGCGGCAGAAATCAGGCGGAAGATTTCGGACGTAACTGTCTTGAAAAGACTCCCATTGAGACGCAAGCTTAGGCCACCACCGAGGATAAATTCCAAGCAGTTTACCATTGGAAAGCTCCAGTTCCCCATAGTTCCAATTGCCAACTCTGTCGGCGTTTCCCTCAACCGATGCCACATTTCCAAGAGCCAAGCTTGCTACGCGAAAGTCCGAGAGGAACGATGCGAGTCCCATTCCAATGTTTCCTGGAGGTCCAGAACGATTGAGGACAATCGTTCTACAATCCCTACGCGACAGCCATTGAGGCTTTCTTGATGAAGCTGCTCAAGCGGCTTTTTGTTCTAGATGCCTTGTTGACGTGTATGATCTTCTTTGCCGCGGTTTGGTCCAGCATCTTGCAATATGCTGAATACTGAGTCTTCGCTTCATCAAAATTCTTTGATTCGACCGACTCACGAAGCTTTTTCAAAGCTGTCTTGAGCTGTGATTTTACGGAACGATTGCGTGCTCGGCGCTCGAGGGACTGGCGATGGCGCTTTTTGGCACTCTTAATATTTGGCACTTCACAACTCCTGAATGCAGTTTAAATACGATAATCCCAGAGACTAGAGCGGCATATGATGCCAAGAATTCTTGGATTTGTCTAGTGCTCCTCAACGGCTACTTGGTCCGATCTGAAAACAATACCACGCATCGCCAGTTCCGTTGGAAGTACGAGTATAAAGCCGGTTTCCAGAGAAAGCGGGGATCGAACGGTATTTCCCAACGGGAAGGCTGCTCGTCCAAAGTGGCTGAAATTTGGCTTCCGCGCTGTCAATGGCCCAAATCTCACCGCCAATTCCCAAGATGAGCAGCATGTTTCCTACTCCAATGGTGTGGCAAATTGGCATATTCGGCTGCGACCACAAGAGTTTTCCGTCCGACGCTTGCAAGCATTTGTATGCACCCTCTCCTCCATCCTCTCGCCCGTCAGAACCAAAAACTCGGCCCGCCAAGACGACGGGAGTGGAGTACTGGCTACTGATATCAGTTCCTTGGTGCACGATTTTGGCAGTTGATTGCGTCGGACGCACTAATAGTGAACCGATCCCGTAACTCGATGTAAGAAAGACGTCCCCATTGTCCGTTACCACGGGTGTTGCGGCATTTACGGTTGGGCCGCGTTGACCAAACGGAAACTCCCAAAGCGGTTTGCCGGTCTCTAAATCCAGCCCCAGTGTCTTAAGTTTCATGGGAGCTACGAGGATGCGTTTTGCGACGGCGGAGCCCTGTCTAGGTTCGATTAGAATCGGCGAAGCGTAACTCGCTTCCGCGTTTGAAGAAACCCACAGCGTTTTACCATTGGCCAGAGAAACACAAACGACACTTGCGGATTTGGCACCGATGCTGATGATCACTTGATCGCTAACGACGAGCGGAGTACTTCCTGCTCCGAAGTAGCCATCCTCAGCTTGGTATTCTTTTCGCAAGGCCCGAGTCCAAAGAACGGCGCCATCTTTGCGACCGAGCAAAGTCAATTCGCCGGCAGCTGAATACACTAAGATTGATTTTTCCAAGATAGTCGGGACCGAACGCGGCCCTTTATCTGAGTCAATACCGCCACGGTATGCTGCCTTTAAGTCGCGACGCCAAACTTCTTTGCCAGTTTCCGCGTTCAAAAGACGAACACGATCACTATCTCCAACACGTTCGAAAAGGACAAAATCATTTCCGGCGACAGCAGGTCCAGCGTAGCCCTGTCCCGCATCAACTCTCCAATTCTGCCTCGGCGATCCTTCAATAGCCTTTGGCAACTCACTCATGGAATCCGCGTGTCCATTTCGAGTTGGGCCAAGCAAGCCTGGCCAATCAGCGAGTAATTTGACCTCCAACAACAACAAGGCAAAAATCATCCACACCAAAATAAGCTTGTTAACAAAGAAAAAGGGGCTGCGAATGCCGTCCATTTATCGATTCTCTCTTTCGTACTGCTCTCTTAACTCAGTTTGTCGAACTGCCACCAATGTAGCGACTTGCTTAACCCGCGCAGCGGCTGGCACACCAAAAACGCATGGATTCATCAACTAGCAACTTGTTTAGGCGTTGCAAAACGTAGGATAGGCTTCCAGCCTGTTTTTTCATTGACAGGCTGGAAGCCTACCCTACGAGACTCTGTTTGCTAGATGCCCGCGATCTGTGCTAATCGCTCCGATCGGTTAAACAACGCCTACCCAAAACGAAACAAATCAGCATATTGCGGTTCAAGCGAAAGAAGCTGTGCGGCTCTCTCGGAGAGCGCAGAGATTGTCAAAAAGGGATTGCATGCGATCGCGGTTGGGAAAATGGCACCGTCGCAGACATAAAGTCCGTTGTGAACCCTATGCTCGCCGGTCGTTTCATCGATATCGCCACCAAAAACTGTGTCGTAAACTTGGCCCTTGTGATTGATAACACCGCTTCGGGGATCATCGCTCATTCCACAACCACCCAGCGGATGCACCGAGATCATCTTGTCCCCGAAAACTCTCAAGTACTTGTACTTGCCTCCGTGCCCATGTGCGAGACTCGAAAACGCTTCACGAATTAACCGACGGTAATCGCTGTTCAAGATCCCTGGCCATGAGATATAAGCATTTCCATTGTCCTCTAAGATTAATTTGCCTTCCTGGCGATCATGGCCCATTCCCAACATGACTTGAGTATGATCGAGATCAAAATCCTGCATCAAATAACTAAGCGCGTTCGCATAGGAACGGGCCGCCACTCCTTCTTGAATCAACACACGATCAAACAGGTTGGGGCGATCTGGGAAAGTGACATTGGATTGAATCGTCGGGCCTATTCGACGGCCCTGTGGATCTTGTGCACTGAAGCCAGCGACGTTGGTTGGGAATTCCGTTTTTCGTACAAACCCGAGAGCGTCTCCGTTACCTGTCCAATTGCAGCCTAACTGACGAGAGAAATCCAAATCCTCACCTTGCGAACGCAGTAGGATTTCTGAACTTCCAATACTGCCGGCTCCAAGTACGACGACGCGGGCTGTGGTGCAACCCTCGTGCTCGGTGTGGCGGCCCTTTTCATCTCGGTGGAAGTAGATGAAATTCACTTTCCAAAAGTCACCGCATTTTTCAATGTCGCGAACTTCTGTTTGTGTAAACATCATTGTTCCGTTGCGACGAGCCATTGGCAAATAGTTCATCGCCAACGTGTTTTTTGCGCCCACGTTGCAACCGGTCAAGCAGTCGCCGCAATCAATGCAATCCCTTTGAACCAAGCCTTGACGATTCAAGACGGGTAATGAATGTCCCTTAAACGAACGCGTTAGAGTCAGGGCGGCCGCTTCAAAATGACACCCGCGGTCCTTTAGCTGTTCAGCTGCCAACCGCTGCGCCTTCATTTTGCAAGTCCAATCGCATGGCTCCTGTCTGACTCCCAGTTCATACTCTGCTTGATCGTAGTAGGGGGAGAGGAAGTCCATTTCACGAAGAGCCTGTGGCCATTGCGTTTGTAAAAACACCTCGCGATCGGCACGAAGAGCAACGCTCGCATTGATCAAAGACGAGCCACCGAGCCCGCTACCACTTAGAACCGATACCTCGTCGCACTGAACCACATTAAACAGTCCAGTCGGATTGCTCAGGTCGCGTTTATGACGTCCGAATAGTTTTATTCGAGAATTGTCCGTAACGTCTTTGAGCACGTCCGGAAAAGTACCAGGCACCCATTCCCGGCCTCGCTCGAGCATGGCGATGCGCGAGCCAGGAAGCATTTTTTCGCTAAGTCGTGCCGCTGTGATCGATGCGCCGTAACCAGACCCTACAACGAGTACATCGAATTGCCAAGGCCTGCCGTTTGGTGGCATGCCAAACAAGCACCTTGGGTCAGTTGCCATCGAACCGCCAAAGGGTTGCATGTTTTTAGCGTAGTCGGATTTGGCTGTTTCTTTGTATATCGACGGCGACGACGAACGTCGAGAGAAAACATCAGGCAATAACCCGAGTGATAAATCTGCTTTTGCTTTTTTAGGCGATGCAACCAAACCCACAACAGCCAGTGTTGTTTGCTGCAGCAACTGCCGACGATTCAATTTCTGCGTAGTGTTTTTCGACGTCATCCCGAATTCCAACGTTGCAAATTTACAATGAGATTGTTGCGCTCGATGCCGCTTCTCTAAATTGGTGTTATCGGGTAGTACAATCGCTATGAATTGCAAAACTGAGGCGACAAGCGCAGATCTCCTAGATTCGCCAGATTGCCAAACTCGTTTAACCGATCGGAGCGATTAGCGGAGATCGCGGGCGTCGAAGAGACTTCACGTGGTGCCAGAGCTTGCGGCGTTTCTTTCAGTGCCCGCGATCGAGGCTTTAGGGCCTCGATCGGTTAAACATCACATTCTCCTCAAGTTTGAAAGCCAATACGTCTGGTTCCGTCCCATGAGCTTCCATCCCAATCGATTACTCCTTTAAGCCAGCGTTCCACGTCGGTCGCAAACGCTTGCAATAAGACGTTTCCCTTTTCTTTGCTCGCCAAATGAGGCCAGCCAATGTGGCCAATATTGCTCCGGTCCTTCGTCGTCCAAGCTCGATTAGCTGGTCGGAACGCTTCGCCAGGCTCGATCACTGGAGCATTCTTGTAGTCTCCAACCAACTCCGGTCGAAGCGCCAACACCATGGACGTTTCCCATTCGCAAGCGTGCCCCATTTCTCGCTGCTGGATTTGCGGATCTGCTTTCCAAGGTTCGGTACCGAGTCCCCAATACGTTGCCATCAAGAGTAACAAGTCCTTTCGGATGCGATTGCGTTGTCGCACTTCAAACAGTGCGTGCTTGGCCGGCACGTCATTCCCGCCGTGACCATTGAGTAACACAATCCGAGTAAACCCATAGGAAAGAAAGTTTTCGACCATATCGTTTAGCATATCCAGATAGGTCCTGCTCGATGCAGAAACCGTCCCAAAGAAATCCAAGTGATGGTCCGAGTTGCCAAGCCACATCAGCGGAGTCACAAGGATTTGCTTGCTAAGCGATTTTTCTACGCGATCAACAATTTCGCCAAGAAGCAAACTATCTGTCGAAACCGGCATGTGATCGCCATGTTGTTCAATCGCAGCAATTGGGATGACAACAGGAGTAGACCTAGAAATTGCACCAATTTTGGGTGAGCTAAGTTCGACAAGTTTCATGTTTGAGTTCGATTTCGAGGAATTTGGGATTCAATCTGAAAGGAATTGCATTCTACATTGTGTCTGCTGGTAGTGAATACCAGCGTTATTCGGAGCTTCTGTCGCATTCGTATTGATCTGGCAGCGAGTTTTGCTTAATCAATAATGATCTGATTTGTCAAATCGCTAGTCAATCCTCAACTTCACTCGGAGAAAACCATGAAACGAAAACTCACAACCTACTTGTTCACATGTGCATTCCTTGCCGCTGGCACTGCTGGTGGTATTCAAGTGTTTGGGCAAAGTGGTAGAGATCAAAATCGACCACCGAGCAGCAGCCAAATTACACCCCCTCCTGCAGTGGATTACTCTGACGCATACAGCAAAATGATGAGATCCTCAGGTGTACAGTCTTATCCAGTTTATCCAATGGTGGGTTGGACTCACATCGCACAGAGTTTCACCGTTGTCACCAAGGACGGAACCATCGAGCGTATTAACAAAGAGCCGGGCATCCAACTTTCCAAAGAAGAGTTCGACCAAGTAAACGAAACTCGGCAAAAAATTCAAATTGCAGTCACTCAAATTCGGTCATCGGACACCGATGAATCCAAAAGAAAAGACGCCAAGAACCTTGTCGCAAAGTATTTGAAGGTTGAGTTTCAAGTGGACCAAGATTCGCGTCGCAACCAAGTCGAGCGACTTGAGAAGCATGTGGAACAACTTAGAAGCCAGCTTGTGAAGCGAGAGGAATCGCAGGACAAGTTGATAGAGCTACGAATGCAACTATTAGAAAACGATGCATCTGGATTGTCGTTTCCTGACTCTTGGGGCAACCTCTCCAGCCCACCCCCTTTCAACTATGTTCAAACGTATCCTGAAGTCTACGCAAACCCCAGTTCTAGAGATGCAATGATGAATTCGCAATACTATGCCAGTCAACCATTCAATACACAAGGTTTTTCGCCCTACCAACCTCCACAATACCAGCCACAAAAAATTGCACCATCTGCTAGCGGACAGCGGTACTGAGTCGGCTTGATATATAGATTATCCCTCAAGATTTGTAAGAGTCCCCCATGCCATCCTTGAAGCAGTATCGGCTTCCCAACGGCCAAAATGTTTTTTATCGATCGAAGGTCGATTTGGATATTTTGTCACGAGAACTGCTAACCGACGATCATTTGTATCTCCGAAACGGGATCTCGTTGAACGAAGGGGACTGCGTGTTTGACGTGGGAGCGAACATCGGTTTCTTTCTACTGTCGCTCAATCGGATTCTCAAACATGGCAAGGTATTTGCCTTCGAACCGATTTCCGAAATCTTCGAAGTGCTAGAAAGGAATGCCGAGGCTCATAATCATTTAGACGTAAAACTATTTTGCTGCGGGTTGTCGAAGTCTATTGGTTCCGCAACGTTCACTTATTTTCCCAGGACCAGCGTGGCTTCGACGATGTATCCCGATTCATCCGCCGATTTCCACCGCAATTCCAGACGATTTGTGTTGGAAGAAATGGGTGCGCGAAATTCTATCCTGCGGTTGTTGACTGCCGTAACCCCCGCATGGCTGTGGTATCCAATCACGGAAATTGTGCGTCGGCATTATCATGCCACCAAGGAAGTCACTTGCCAATTGCGAACCCTTTCCGATGTGATTAATGATCTGGATATCGAATGGATCGATCTGTTGAAGGTGGATACGGAAGGGGCGGAAGAAGATGTCTTGGCAGGCCTTGAACCTTGGCACTGGGCGCGAATTAAGCAAGCGGTCGTAGAAGTGCATCAAGGGCCTGCCAGCGTAAAGAGAATGGAACAATTGCTCCAACAGAAAGGCTTCGACACGAGCAGTGAACCGGTATTGCCAGGAGTCGATCACCTGCATGTCGTGTTCGCTCGACGAAAAGTTCCTTTGTTTGAACCGCCGACTCATGAAACATCAACCGAGGTTGGTTCTTAAAAAGTTGAAGCACTGCGACTTCAAATTAACTCGATTCAAAGCGGCATGCATCGAGTTAACGGCGTCGATCATAAGTCGGGCTGAACCGGACGCTAGCGCGTTGCGGCTGATTAGCCGAAGGGCGCTAGCCCACGGTTTGCGGCACATGTTGTGATCGATGCCGAGTTTACCAACGAATGGTCTTAGAGCGATGCCTCTGCGTCGTCGTCATCCACTGCTTGTTCGAACGGACGATCGTCGACTCGCAAAATACTCCACGGGCTCTTCAGTTCATACGTAACGCCGCGCCAGGTCACTCTTCGCGCAAAATTAGCGAACATCAAGGCGCAGAAGTGCATAAACTGAGTCAGTGTCAACGCGCAGGGCATCGCGAGCCAAGTGGTCCACCGCATCCAACCGATCTCTTCCTGGCGGCGCAACAACGTGCGACCAACGCTGTATTCTAGCATCGCTACCAACGTGAGCATCGTGACGATGTACAATCCCAATCCACCACCGGCCAGATATGCACTGCTTAGATCTCCACACGCTGCCGCGTAGATCGCCAATCCCAGTGAAATTAACCAAAGCCACGTGGTTATAACCGCATGAAGTACAATGATCCACCAATGTGGATGATAGAGCCGAGTCCAAATCAATTGTCGTTTCAGAAAATCGAAACTAAACGCCAGGTCGCAACGTTCCCGAATCGCCATCATCAATGACGGAACGAAACGCACTTTCATACCCAATTCGGCTAACAACGATTTCACTAGTGCATCGTGAACAATGCTGCGACCCCATTTTTCAACTAGCCCGGTTTGATCCAAGGTGCTGCGCCGAATCGCCAAGCAACCACCCCAGGGGATGCCTAAAACGCACATCGGCACTACTGCTCCGACGTTCCACAAGTATCGAACTAGCGAACCCCAACTGATCTGATGCGGCATGAACCAACGATTTCCAAACGTCGCTCCGACGCAAGGGTCCAACAACGGTGCCACCAATTCCTTGAGCCAGTGTGGGTGCGGCATCAGATCGCCATCCACGGTAATTACCACTTCCACATCGGCGGGCAATCGCGATGCTGCTTGCACGAATGCACTACACTGTAGGCCGCAATTTGGCAGGCGTTCGACTAAAGCTTCCATTTCGATTTGGCCAGATTCAAATCGGCCCGCCACTTGGTTGACAGCCCGCTCAACCACCGGCCACGATGGATCGTCGCGACTATCCACGATCACTCGTAGAAAGTATTGCGGGTATTCCTGATTCGACATTCGCCGTAATGTTTCTGATAGCTGCGGGTCCGCTCCCCTTAACGACATTAAAATCGCAACCTTCGGCCACACCGTTTCGTCATCTGGCAGATTCGGTTTGGAACAAATCAGAACGCGACAGAACCAAACCACAAACGTCGCCTGATATGCCGCCATCACCGCCAATACGATAAACAAGATTAGCGAAAACGTAGCCATCATCACGATTTAGAGTTAGGTTTGGGAAATATACGCTGGGTCGCGACCTAGCCATGCTGCAAAGCCATACGACAGAAGCGTTATCAATTTCTGCTTCCCCTAGATCATCGTAATTGCGCCTCCAATCCTTTGCTAGAATAAGTATGCAAAAAATCGTTAATGTAAAATGGTAGGTGTGCATAGCTCGTCGCAAGGGCAAAGAATTTACTCTGGCGAGTGAAACTAATCGCGAATATCGAAATTCTTCCCCAGTTGCTCAGGAGAAACCTCGTTCTCCCAGCGACTGACTGCAACGGTCGCGATTCCGTTACCGATAAAGTTGGTCAACGCGCGACACTCGCTCATGAAACGGTCAATGCCCAAAAGTAAACCAAGCGACTCGATCGGTATACCAGGCATGACTTGTAACGTTGCAGCCAAGGTCACAAAGCCTGCACCCGTGACACCACTAGACCCCTTTGATGTTAACATCGAAACGAAGAGCAGACTGATCTGTTGCCAAAGGGTTAGTTGCGTATTGGTTGCTTGTGCTAGGAATACAGCTGCCATCGTCATGTAAATATTGGTGCCGTCTAGATTGAAGCTATAGCCAGTAGGTACGACGAGCCCGACCGTCGATTTGGAACAACCCAGTCGCTCCATTTTTTTGATTAGCCCCGGCAAAGCTGTCTCAGATGAACTAGTCCCCAGGACGAGTAACAATTCGTCCTTGATGTAAATGAGAAACCGAAAAATAGAAAAACCACACCACCACGAAATACTTCCGAGCACGACCACCACGAATAGTCCGGAAGTGACATAAAAACCGACCATGAGCGCGAGGAGACTGCTAAGCGTTCCAAGTCCATGAGCCCCTACAGTAAAACCCATCGCACCGAAGGCACCGATCGGAGCTGCTTTAACCACGATATTCATGATGCCGAAGAACAGACTTCCAATTTGCTCAATGGCATCTAACATTGGGCGGCCTCGATCCCCCATTGAGGCAATGGCGAAGGCCGTTAAGATCGCGATCAAAAGGACTTGCAGGAGTTCGCCGGAAACGAACGCTCCAATAAAAGAGTTTGGAATGACATTCAGAATGAAATCAACCTTATTCAGTGTCTTGGCTTTCTCGGAGTAGCTGCTGCTGGTGCTTGCCGCCGTCTCATTGGCATGAAAGACTTCGCCAGCGGGCGTGAATCCAACTCCTGGCTGCAATAAATTGACCACGACCAGGCCAATAATCAGCGCTAGCGTCGATACAACCTCAAAATAGATAAGTGACTTGATTCCCACCCGCCCGAGTTTGCCAAGGTCGCCGACCGATGCAATTCCGTGAACAACGGTGCAAAAAATGATCGGTGCAATCATCATCTTAACGAGCTTGATGAATCCGTCCCCCAATGGTTTCAGGGACTTGCCGACCTCCGGCCAGAAATAGCCGACGGCCACTCCAAACGTGACCGCAATGATCACTTGAACATACAGAATCGAATACCAAGATTTATGAGAGTTTGGAATTGGCATTTCGGCTGATAGTAAGTGGGATAGGCTTCCAGCCTGTCTTAGTGCGTACCTTGAACGGTTAGTGCAATTTCTCTTAGCAATTCAAGCGTGCGATCAATTTCGGCCGCAGTGTTGTAGTGCATGCACCCCAAACGGACCATCCCATCTGGCTCCGTACCCAAAGCCAGAGTCAATGGAAGAGCATAATAGTTTCCATGCCACGAAAACACGCCCCTATCACCTAGAAACTGCGAAACCTCGATCGATTTGATTCCTTCGATTGTGAAGCACACGGTCGGAGCGCGCTCGTCCATGCGATCCTGGTCTGTAATTCCATACAATTTGATGCCGGGGATCGATTGCAGTCCTTTAATGAGTTGCGAGACCAGTTCGGTTTCATAGCGAGCGATCGCTTTCATTGCATCTCGAGTACGAAACCGTCGATTTGCGCCATCCTCGGGTATTGTCGATAGCGATGCAATGTATTCCACCGCAGCTGCCGCGCCGGCAATACAGGCGTGATTCTGCGTTCCGGTCATCCATCGACTTGGCAAACTATCGGGTGCGGGTCGAAGTTTGTAAGGGGACAACTCCATCATTCGCTCTGGCCGACCGTAAAGAACACCAATGTGCGGGCCAAAGAATTTGTATGCCGAACAAACGAGGTAATCGCAATCGAAATCGACTACATCAATCGCACGATGAGGCGCTAGGTGAACAGCGTCAACGAATAACTCCGCACCGCGTGCATGTACCCGCTTCGCGATTTCGCGAATGGGGGTAAGCGAACCCACCGCATTCGAGGCTGCCGTCACCGCGACCAATCGTGTTCGATCGTTTAAGAGTTCGTCCAGAAAGTCCATATCCAGCGTTGCGTCTGCTGTATAGATTCCGATACTCCTAACTTCCACACCAACGTCTTTTGCCGCTAAAACCCAGGGTGTGTAGTTTGCATCGTGGTCCAAGCTCGAAACCAAAATGCGATCACCCGGCTGCCACTCCCGCGACATTGCACGCGAGAACTGCATCGTTAACGAAGTCATGTTGGGGCCGAACGAGATTGAATCTGCGGAAGCTGCACCGAGAAAGTCGGCAAACACTTCATGGCTTTGGTTCATGATTTCATCGACTTCGCGGCTCGTTGCAAACCGCCCTGAGCGATTTGCATTGTGATTCAACATGCACTCGGCGATTCGCTCGACCACCGATTCTGGCACTTGCGTTCCCGCAGGGCCATCCAGATAGATGGCTGCGCTCCCATTTACTTTTCGTGCAAGCGCCGGGAAACGAGCACGAATGGATTCGATGATTGGTTCGATGCTGGACATTCAGTGGTCAGTGGTCAGTGGTCAGTGGTCAGTGGTCAGTGGTCAGTTTGAAATCTGAAATCTGAAAGCTGAAATCTGAAAACTGAAAGCTACTTCTTCACAATGATCTTACTCAACCATTGCGTGGCTTGATTCGTCCAGTCGGTGACGGGCATTCCGTCTACATGACGCATTCCGTACCCGTGGCCACCTGCAGAAAACAAGTGGAGTTCGCAAGGAACTTTTACCTTCTTTAATTCGGTAGCCAAGCACAAACTGCTTAGAGGCGTTACAGGATCGTCCCAAGCATGAACCAAGAAGGTCTTCGGAGCGTCCTCAGTCGGTTTAAGCTCATCTAGCAGCGACTTGCTAGCGTTTACCAGATAGGCAGGATAGATCAACAACGAGAAGTCTGGCTTACAAGACGCTTCGTCGGCAGCGTCGAATTTCTCGTACTTTCGATTGTTGTACTGGAGCGAAGCTCTTGCGGCCACTTCGCCACCAGCGGAAAACCCGAGAATCCCAATTTTAGATGTCTCAATGCCGAGTTCTTTGGCCCTTGTTCTTACGACACTGATTGCCCGTTGTGCATCTTGCAATGCAGCCAAACATTTGAAATCGGGATTGCGAGAGGGTACTCGGTATTTCAGAACGATGCCGGTAATACCGATCGTGTTAAGCCAGGTTGCGATTTCGGTACCTTCGAGATCATAGGCCAATAGTCGATGCGCGCCACCGGGGCAAATGATGACGGCAGCACCTGTGTCGATAGCTGGGTCGGGTCGATAAATTGCAAGTTCGGGCTTGGAAACGTTGGTCACAAGGTAAATTGATTTTCCCGCAATGTAGCGTGTTCCACCTTCTGTGAATTCACCTTCGGGTGGCAATTCGGCAGTTTCGCCCGGGGCCGTTCCAGGCCAAAGTGAAATGATGGCGGGTTCGACAGCGTTGCAGAAACCATTTCGGTTAAAGAGAAAACAGACTGTAATAATCGCGGCAAAAGTGAAAAATCGAAAGGTCATAGTTCAGTCGCGGAAATAGAATTGGAGTCGAAATTCGATTGAAAAGTTAACGCTGTGAGATCTAAAGACTAACCTGACTTCATTGCGATGTCGATTCCGTGCACAATGTTCCGTCGCAGCTTCACGGGCTGTTGTGCCGCGTTCTCAACCTGTATGATTATTTGCTTATGATTGCGAATGCATCTGCAGAACGCAACTCGATCCTCACATGAATTCCACGGAGCTTTTTAGCATGACTAGATCTATTCGGTTTCTTTCACTCCTAATGTTGGGTGCTTTTGCTTTACAAGCACCTATTCCATCGCAAGCCCAAGATGCGAAATGGGTATCACTATTTGATGGCAAGACCATGGATGGATGGGAGAAAGTGGGCAAGAATGAAGAGAGCAAGTGGGAAGTGAAGGACGGTGCTTTAGCTGGCTCAGGTCCAGCGTCCATGCTCGTGAGTACGACAGGGCCATACAAGAATTTCAAGTATCGCGCCGAGGTTAGGATTAATGACAAGGGAAATTCCGGCCTTTATTTTCGATGCACACGAAAGCCAGGTTTCTCCGATGGCTATGAAGCACAGATTGACAGCACGCATACGGATCCGATTCGGACCGGTTCGTTGTATGGAATGTGCCATGTCTACAAGCGTCTTGTAGAGCCGGATGCGTGGTTCACTTACGAGCTTGAAGTTCGCGATGACGTTTGGCGTAATAAAAAAGTGACTCGAATCAAAATAACGATCAACGGAGACGAATTGTTCGAGTACCTTGATTTTGCAACTACATTTGCGGAGGGCCACTTTGCGTTTCAGCAACACGATCCGGGAAGCAAAGTATCGATT
This sequence comes from Pirellula sp., assembly GCA_043744075.1. GTDB lineage: Bacteria > Planctomycetota > Planctomycetia > Pirellulales > Pirellulaceae > JBKCUI01. Next base: position 33,399 of record JAYTVL010000580.1, read on the forward strand.
CGAAAAGTAGAAGTGATGGAATTGCCGTAAGCAGCAAAAAGTAATGGCACTGTCCCAATACGAATTAGTAAGGCGATCAGCAGACTGAAAGGTCAATGGCACTCACTTTGAGCCGCAACGCGCTAGCGTGCGGGCTGGCAGGCCAGGAATCATTTGCAAATCTGGCCCTCATGCTAGCGCATTGAGGCTCAAAATTTGCAAAGTGAGAAAGGCATCAGGCCACCGGATGGCACGCTCAGTGGCTGTGATTTTATAGTACCCGTCACACTCCGTGTGACGCCCGCAGTTCAAAAACCATTGGTTTTTGAGGCAACGTCACACGGAGTGTGACGGGTACTTTCTCCGGATTCAAAAAAATCAACAAACATTTAAAAGGGTAGATTATGAAATTTGGTATCCTCATCGCAGCAATCTTTTTTGCTACGACTCTTGAGTCAACTTTACTTGCACAAGAAAAGGCCATACCGGTACGTATGGGCTGTGGCCTCATGACGTTCGACACAGTACCCGGCTGGGGGCTCCGTCCGGATGGAAAGTCGGCAATTGGGCCGACACACGGTGCTGTCGTTATCGATAAGACGGGAAATATTTATACGAGTGCTGATGCAGGGGTTTTCGTATTTTCGCCCGAGGGGCAAGTGATCCATTCGTTCTTGGGAAAAGAATACTCCAAGATCCATGATATGGAGATCCGCGACGAAGCCGAGGGCGAATTTATCTACGCGGCCCGTAACTTTAATGCTGAGGGAATCAAGTTTAGCATCAAGAGCGGTGAAATCGTGCTCAAGCTTCCGTTCCCAAAAGAATCAGGTCTAGGCCTCGAGAAGTTCAGTCCGACTGCAATCACCGTGGCCCCCAATGGTGACATCTTTTTGTCGGACGGCTACGCAAGTAACCATATCTTCAAATTCGATAAGACCGGTAAGTACATTATGCACTTCGGCATCAAAGGGAATGATCTAAAACAATTCAATACGGCTCACGGAATGACGCTGGATACGCGTTACGAGCCGCCGAGGTTGCTGATCTGCGACCGAAATCACAAACCCAAGGGCCGCTTATTGCATTACGATCTTGACGGACAATATATCGACGAGGTTGTAACAGGTTTGGGACAGCCGACGTCAGCCGCTGTCCAAGGGGACTATGTTTCGGTTCCGGATTTGGACGGAAGAGTTGTTATTCTGGATAGAAGCAACACGATCATGGCCGTTTTGGGGCACAATCCCGATAAAGCCAAAGGCACAAATTACGGTATCCCCCAGGAAAATTGGGTAGAGGGAGTCTTTAGTGGCACACATGGCTCCTATTGGGACAAAGAAGGAAACCTATACGTGCAAGACTGGAATATATCAGGAAGAATCATGAAATTGGTTCGGGCTAAATAGGGGTAAAACCATGCAGCGCGACCTAGGATCGCCAGCTTGAAGCTCATGTTTAACCGATCGGAGCGATTAGCGACGATCGCGGGCGCTGGGTATTTGCCGCCAGCTATCGTTGGCTCGGGATAGATGCGTGGCCTTGGAACGCCAGCCGCTGCGCGGGTTAAACATGCTTTGACTTGACCAACCACGGGATATCGTCATAAACTGTAGGGTTTTGCATTTCCGGGAATCGACGTCGCACGGTTGCGATTTTACTTATCCGGGATCTACGGTTTTGAAAGAGAATTTTGTGGCTGCGACCTGTGTGATTGGCCTTCAGTGGGGAGATGAGGCAAAAGGCAAATTAGTTGACTTGCTCGCTCCTCGAAACGATATCGTCGTTCGCTACCAAGGTGGTGCAAACGCTGGCCATACCGTCGTATGCGGAAGCGAAGTCTACAAACTCCATCATATTCCCTCGGGCATTCTGTCCGGCCAAATCACCAATGTGATAGCACCCGGCGTGGTGATTGAGCCGAACATGTTGATCAGGGAGATCGAGGGGCTGGAGGCGCGAGGGATTGAACCCAGAAGGAACTTGATGATCAGCGAGCGGGCGCACGTAGTGATGCCCTGGCACTTCGTCGAGGATAAGGCAACAAACCGCGAGGTCGTAGCTGGCGAAAGTATTGGAACAACCAATCGAGGAATTGGACCTTGCTACCGCGATAAAGTCGGTCGAACGCATGCGATGCGGATCACTGATTTGTTCAGTGAACAATTGAGAAGTAAGATCTCTGACACGGTTGCTACGAAACGACACATACTCTCTCACTTAGCGGAACCCGCTGATTTAGAGTCGCTTGACGCGGAAAAAATCTACGAACAATGCTGCCGTTGGGCGGCAACCCTTGGTCCGCTGGCCGCAGACACCACCAATTATCTGCTAGACGAATTGGACGCGGGAAAGAAGCTGCTTATGGAGGGAGCTCAAGGGTCACTTCTGGACATCGACCATGGAACGTACCCCTTTGTGACAAGCAGTAACTCTTCGGGGGTTGGAGTTTCCTCAGGTTCTGGAGTGCCGGCCAAATGGATTACAAACGTGATCGGTGTTGCGAAAGCTTATTCGACTCGCGTGGGTGGCGGTCCCTTTCCGACCGAATTGCTGGGCGAAACGGGCGAGAAAATTCGCAAAATTGGACGGGAATACGGTACCACTACTGGTCGTCCCAGACGATGCGGATGGTTTGATGCAGTGGCCGTTCGATACACCGCGAGGCTGAGCGGTATTCATTACTTGTCTTTGATGATGATGGATGTCTTGAGTCACTTTGAAACCATCCAAGTCTGTGTTGCATACGAACACAAGGGGGAGCGAATTACTCGATTTCCTTGTCGAGCCGAAGATCTTCGAGAATGCAAGCCGGTTTATGAAACGCTGCCGGGTTGGAATGTTGACGTTTCAAATGTTCGAGCGCTGGGAGATTTTCCAGCCAACGCACGTAGATACATAGATCGAATTTCCGAATTGATATCGGTTCCGATTGGAGTGCTTTCTGTTGGCCCGGATAGGGAGCAAACGATTTTTTTGATTTGATCCCCGCTCGATTCCTTGTGGTCTGGGACAGCTAAAGATTAGGGTAGTGGACGAGGCAACGAGTCCTGAATGCGAAGCAAATCGCAGGGACTCGTCGCCTTGTCCACTACTATCAAACCCTAAATCTTAGCTGTGACAATGCACTTGGGTTACTTAGCTACCAAAGTCTCTGCACGTAGCGGCGGAGCAGGTGATTGGCCAATCGAAGCGGCTGTGTTGGAAGTTTCGCTTGCGGTCTGTTTGGTTTCATCAGGTTGTGACGATTGCGGCTCGATAGCCTGGAATTTCCTGGGACTTTGTGCCATTGCGATGCGAGAACGCTCGTCGTGAACCCTCTTGTTTACCCGTTCTGGATCGATCTGGGTCCAGCTTTCGCGGTAAAGTCCGCTCGTAATTTTGCGAAGAAGACGTTGGTCGGTATCGAACCAATCGACTTGATAGAGTTGAGTTTCGTGGTTTCTAATTGGCCGGCGATTAAGAGTTTCGCGGTCTTCGACTAGACACCAAGCCCTGACTTGAAACCGCCCAGTTTCCGGTGCTCGTTCATAAAAAATTACTTGGTCGTAAACAGGACGTCCAAGCTGATCGTAGAAATGATTAAGCTCGATCAAGTCGACGTACTCGTCTACGGAGTGGTTACCTTTAGGCGATATGGTAGCGCATATAATGAGACAAAGAAAGTATGAAGCAAGAGACATGACCGCGAACCCTCAATTGAAAACTCCTTGGGTAGATCGAATGTCCAATGGGACTATCGAGGAGATTACATGAGCCGCGATAAGCAGCGCGGTGGATCAATCGCTAACGAAATGTGTGCGGTCGAGTTAGCGATCGAACCGAGAGGGCAGGAGAGTTTCCGCGTTACATTATCAAACGAATCTGCAAGCAACCACCTCATTAAAATGATAGAACCCAGATCGAATTCGATCGGAAATGAAAACGTAAAGGAACCCGAACCATCGACCAAAGTCCAAACTGCGTTGAACGGGTCGATTCCATTCGAACTACTCAATAACAAAACATCGGACGGTAGATCAATACTAATTGAGCTTAAATCCGATTACCAGAAAAACTTTCTCGAAATCATGGCTTTAGGACAAGCTCGTCCTATATAACAATATGCATCCACTGCCAAAAAGCCAAATGCACAAGAAGAAAATTGTGCTTTGACTAGCGTGGTCAAAACCGACTTCTAGCCTATACTTGGATTGAGGTAGCCTGATTTCGACGATGCCCGCGAAATGGGTTGCAGTCCGGAATTGAACACTTTGTGAGTCGAAAAATGAAAACATCAAATACTGTGGCATTCCTGATCGTTCTTCCTTGGTTCGTGAGCACTACTTCGTTCCTCTTCTCTGTTGAAAAGGATGGCTCAACGGAACGGCAGAAGATGATCGAAAAAGCTGTTTCCTATCTTCGCGACGTTGGACAGGCGCCGGACGGATCGTTCAGCAGCAAGACAGGACCTGGCGTTACCGGCTTGGTGGTCGCAGGTCTTTTGTCAGTCGACATTCCAGTCGACAATCCGATCGTTGCTAAGTCCCTGAAGTTTTTAGAGAGCACGCGCCTAGACAATGGTGGATTGTATGCCCCCAAGTCGACGCACGCGAACTACGAAACGTGCTTGGCCATCATGGCGTTTTCGAAAGCCAATCAGAATGGCAAATACACTGAGTTAATCAAAGGAGCAGAGTTATTCTTAAAGAAGGAACAATGGGATGAAGGGGAAGGGATCAATTCGGACGACGTAGAGTATGGTGGAGCGGGCTACGGCAGTAAATCGCGACCCGATCTCTCGAACACGGCATTCCTCATCGACGCTTTGCGAAGCGCAGGAGTTAGCGAAGAAGACGAAGCCATTCAGCGCGCACTGATGTTTGTTTCGCGTTGCCAGAACCTAGAGTCAGTCCACAATCGTACTGAGTTTGCTTCCAAGATTAATGACGGCGGATTTTACTACACACCGGCTGCTGGCGGAGATTCTATGGCAGGCAAAACCGAAAGCGGTGGTTTAAGATCCTATGCATCCATGACTTACGCCGGCCTAAAGAGCATGATCTTTGCCGGAGTCGACCGAGAAGATTTCCGAGTAAAAGCGGCGAAGAGGTTCTTGTATGACAACTACTCGGTCTCGACCAATCCCGGCATGGGAAGCTCTGGGCTGTATTATTATCAACACACCATGGCAAAAGCACTTGATGCTTTGGGAGAGAAGGAATTCAAAACAAAAGATGGGCTTCGCGATTGGAAGTCAGAACTGCTTAGCCAATTGGAAGCCGCACAACAGCCAAACGGTTCATGGACCAACCCAGATGCGCGGTGGATGGAGGGAGACCCGAATCTCGTTACAGGGTACGTCATGTTGACACTCGCCTATCTGAAATAATTGGTCTTGAGCGAGGAGGCCGAAATGCCAAGTAACGTTGTTAAGCGACAAACTCAAATCCGTCTGACCAAAGAGTTACTCGCGATGGCTTTGAAGTCGTCGAGCGAGTCCATATTGATCAAGGACTGCGAAGGTACGATTCTTATTGGCAGCCAAAGAGTCGCGGAATTTTACAAATGTTCAGTCGATGATTTGCCCGGACTCAGTTCCTATGAAACATTGCCCCAGGAACTTGCTGAACGAATTAAACAGAGGGATCGATTTGTAATTTCAACCGGCAAGGCAGAATCGTCCGAAGAAACCTGGGATCTGGGTTATGAAAAGAGAACGCTCCTTGTCTCACGAAGCCCCATTCGCGACGCGACAGGGATAAACGTTGGCATCATTACTTGTTACACAAACATCTCACCGATCAAACAAGCCTTTCTCTTGTTTGAGCAGAATCAAAAACGGTTTAGCGCTCTTGCTCATACATGCCCCGTCGGGATTTTTGAGTGCGACCCGTCGCATCATCTGACTTATGTAAATCCAGAGTGGGAACGCATCACAGGGCTATCCTCCAATGACGTCATCGGCAGACCCTGGGCCGATTTTGTCTCGGCCGATCAACAACATGTAGTAAAGCACTTGTTGAGTGGTGAGGATTCTCATTCAGGGGGTGGCCGCGTTGACTGTACACTACAGGGCGAAAATAAGTGCACCGTTGAGTTGTCAATCAATCGTGTGTCTGACAAACATAATAATACTGTGTCGTACATTGGCAGTACCGTCGATCTGACCTATCGATTAGCCGCACAGCAGGAGTTGCGGGAAAAAGCTAATTTGATGAGGGATCTAACAAGTTCGGTTCCAGCCATCATATGGCAGCTTTCGGTGGACGGGGAGTGCATTTTTGTAAGCGACTATTTTGAAACCGTGACGGGCCTGCCGATTGAAACTGTTCTCGGAAAGAGTTGGTGGCAAGTTATTCACGAGGACGACCAGCAGGCTGCCATAGAAAACTTAAACACGGTATTGAGCGAGCAACAGAAATCGGCAAGTCATGAGTTTCGAATCAGGGGCAAAGAGGGTGATTGGCGCTGGATGCTCACTAATTGCCAGCCAATCCATTCGATGGAAGAGAAATTCGTAGGGGTTGCCGGGCATACCATCGATATTACCGATCGCCGTAATGTTGAAGTTGAATTGCAGGAATACAACGCTCTGCTTGAAGAACGAGTTAAGGAGCGCACGCAGGAACTGGTAAGTGTGAACGAATCTCTATTGACCGAAATCCATAACAGACAACACACGGAAGAATTGTTAGAAGAGAAGCGAGCACAGATCTCGCACTTTTCCCGGGTGAGTGTCATGGGACGATTGTCGGGCGAACTAGCGCACGAGCTTAACCAGCCGCTGAATGCAATCCAAAACTACGTAGCAAGTCTTAGCAAGATCCTTGCTTCGTCCACAGCTTCCGAAGCGACTTCAAATGTCCTATCAAGGCTCTCTGGTGAGATTACTCGTGCAGCGAAAATCATCCGTCGAACTCGTGAATTCGTGTCGACAGCGAAGCATCAACCTGAGTTATTGAGTCTAACTGAGCTTGTTTCGGACACAGCCGCTATGCTCAAGGGAGAAGCAAGACGCCGCGGGATGACGATTCAAATTGTCGACGTCAACAACAACACAAAGGTACTCGGCGATCCAGTTCGTTTGCAACAAGTTCTCGTCAATTTGGTATTGAACGCTCTTGAAGCAATGGTAGACCATCCAAGCTCCCAAAAGACCGCGGTGATCGAGGTCAAATCAGACTCGGATCGCATTCGTATCTCTGTCCATGATTCGGGTGTTGGCGTGGAGAAATCACAGCAGGACCGGCTATTTGATGCGTTTTTCACGACCAAACCGACTGGACTTGGAATGGGGCTCGCAATTAGCAAGAGTATCGTGGAGGACCACGGCGGATCACTGACTTACCGGGCTCGGGAAGGTGGGGGAAGTTCATTTATCATTGAATTACCAGCTGGAAGCATCCCTGACTAATGCCAAAACCCACACAGGCAATCCGCAACCTGCGATCAACCATTCGCAACCACCCCAGCCAATCTGCGAAACTAGTTGATTCTTAGTTGCGTTTGACACGCGGCGCAGAAACGATTTTGGTAGCAACTGGCAAAATGCGATTCAAGCCGCGTCGATTCGTTGTTGTCCAAAAAACCACCGAGATAATTTTCAAGTCTTTCCGTTGATTGGCATTCATCAGTTGCGGTGGTATTTGACCTCGACAGAGGCCCACATATATTGGTGGCGATCAGCGAGAAGTGACGAAATATTCCATTCTGCGTCTCGCCTAAACATCAGCAATGTCACCCAATTCTTCTCGCATTCTGCGCATGATTCGGCTGCGCGATTGACGAACGGCGGCGGCGGTGACCCCCAATTTTTCAGCCACCAAATCGGTCGGCATACCGTCAATGGAGGTCAACCAAAATGCTTGCCAACTAGACTCTCGGAATTCGGATCGGACGTATTCCATGGCTCGCATCACTACGGATTGAATCATATCCGGCGAACTCGGGTCGGCCTCCGAGATCTTGGAGTCAACCGAGATCATCGCAAGATTGCGTTGCGCCGAGCTGCCACCTGCGGCGTCGCAGGCTAGGTTCGATCGTCGGTAGTGATCGATTAATTTGTTTCGAGTAATCGTCCAGAGCCATCTTCGAAAGGTGCCAACGGTTCCATCTGCCCTGAGCCCGCTAATTGCGCGAGATGCGGATAGAAAAGTCTCTTGCGAAATATCTTGACTCGTGTGAAGGTCGCAACCAAATTTGTGGCACCATGAGAACACAAGTGGAGAATAGACGCTGACCAGCCGCGACCAAGCCGCCGAGTCCTGGTTCTTTGCCGCCGCGATAAGGCTTGGGCTGGTTCCATCGCTGGATGATGTCATGATTTCGATGTCGAATCTATCCCAAAGGAAGCAGCGAGTTATCGCACTAGTTGTTCGATCCAAACTTTACGAGGGGCTAACTGCGCGACCATATCGTTTTACTTTGAATCGACCTGACAACGTTTTCGGAAGCCTACCAACAAACTTGTTTCGACTAAGTCATGCCGCTCGATCAGAGCCTTGATCGCCTTGTCGAAGGGGAATCCTGGGAGGCAGAAGGATTCTTCAACTCGTACGTACGAATTGTCCTGCAAGCGATGTACTTCCAGTTTTTCTTCATGCCAGCGCCAAATCTCGGGCACACCGAACTCGGCATAAATCGGCATACGAACGGTCGACAACGAAGTGACATCCACCTCGACGACTAGATCGGGAGGTAGATCAGTTTCCGCATCATAAGTGTCGGAGTGCCGAACGGCGAATTCATTCTGTATATAGAAACACTTATCTGGCTCTAGGCCTCGATTGATAAGTGGGTGCTTCATCGTGGTCGACCCTCCACTCAGCCGAGGTATGTCATGTAATTCGGTCCAAACACAAATAATTTGTGCGAGAATCGCACCAATCCGCTCGTGAAGCTTGCCCGGTGACATAAGAAATAATTTTCCTCGATCGAAGGTCATCCGCACGTTACGATTTAAGTCACTTTCACGAAGTTCAATGTAAGTTTGCCACGACACTTCGTTGAGGACGACCAATGAGTCAATCGACTCGATCGATCGCTTGGTCAATACAATGCTCATCGCATAGTCCCATAACTGGTTCATAGAATCCCCCAGATTGATTGTAACTTCATGTCGCCGCAATTGAACAGCATTCAATCGGATTTTGAAAATTGCGAGAGCGGACAGACGGGGAAAGGCGGTCCGAAAATTCACCCGAACGGAATTATTACAATGGCATTCGAGAATCAGATTTGCTATTATTCTACAAGTTCTTGAAGGAATTATCCTCAATACTTGATTTACTCTTTTGCAAAAGCACCTGTAAGCCAGCATTATGTTGAGGTGCATCGAATGCAATCAACAAAATTGAGGCGAGCAATCGCCCATGAAGCCGCCCGACTGTTGTATCTGAACGAAGAATCGGAGTACTATCGCGCAAAGCAAAAAGCCTCGCGACGATTATGTCAGGGATGGGTCAAACCATCCGATTTGCCAACCAATGCAGAAATTCGCGACGCCGTCCAATCACTTGCCAGAACACATGAAGGAGCTGGCCGCCTTGACGCGCTCCGAAACATGCGTCTTTCGGCCCTTCGGGTTATGCGATTAATAGCCAAATTTCACCCAAAACTAATTGGCAGTGTTCTCACCGGACACGTTCGACAAGGCTCTGACATCGACATCCATGTGTTTTCAGACAGTATCGAATCGGTCGCAAGTTGCTTCGATGCCGAGTGCATTCCATACGAGATCGAGCGTAAACAAGTACGCAAAGATGGTATCGAGACAACATACACCCATATCCATGTGCGCGAGGTGTATTGCATTGAACTGACCGTGTATCGTGAGAACTTGCGGAGCCACGTTTTCAAGAGTTCCATCACAGGTAAGCCGATCGAACGCGCTAGCATGCTTCAACTCGAGGAATTGATGCGACTGGAGTATCCTGATTTCAACGTCGAGCAACAATTAGTCGAGCTAGCCGAAACGCCGGATCCCTTTCAAGTCTACTACGCACTATTGCTGCCACTCGAAAACGTCAAGCAGCACCCAAAATACCATCCGGAAGGAGATGTTCTGTATCACAGTTTGCAAGTCTTCGATCTTGCTAGTGATGAAATGCCTTACGACGAAGAGTTTTTGCTGGCAGCACTTTTGCATGACGTGGGCAAGGGCATCGAGAGCAGCGCGCATGTTGAATCTGCATTGGAAGCGCTCGAGGGTATGATCTCGGAACGAACCCATTGGCTTATCGCAAACCATATGGAAGCGCATCGGATTTATGATGGCTCCATCGGGTCTAGGGCTCATCGTCGGCTACGTGAAAACGAAAACTACGAGGATCTCCTCTTGTTGTCGGAATGTGATCGTGCTGGTCGTGTCCCAGGAGTCGAGACGTCGACACTTGAGGAAGCGATCGATACCATTCGTTCACTGGGAGACGATCTATGGAGTCTCAATCGTTAAGGGCCACTCGATCAATAACTGTCCGATTTGTCCGATTTGTCCGTAGCCGAAGTCGCCAAGACTCTCTGAATGACCACCCTGTGCTACCGTCGAGTTCTACTCGGCGGAGCCACAACTGGCAGCTACCAATCGACCGCAGAGAGGACTTTGAGCCGCAACGCGCTAGTGCCAGAAACCGGAAGTTCCTTCCGGCTTTTGGCCATCAGCCGCAGTGCGCTAGCACACGGTTTTTTGTGCGTACA
>JAYTVL010000581.1:0-11596 GCA_043744075.1 Pirellula sp.
GGCCTTTCAGGTTGGTCGGGGGCTTGTCCCCCACCAACCTTGTTTTGGCGTACTAACGGCTGGCACTTGCGAATCGACACGTTCCCCTCGGCTTTGCCCTCCGGAGGCGGGCAAAGCCGAGGGGAACGGGAGTTCGGACGCCCTATTGTTTGTAGTACGCCAAAACGCATCCGTCGGGGGCAAGCCCCGAACGGATGGGCTAGCGGTATTGTTAAAGTCTAGTAGAAGTCGGCGATGGACTGCCATTTGGGCACTACTCTTTTGTTTTTTTGAGTGGAACGCAATCTCGAATATTTCCGTGGCGCAGGGTATTCGTCAACGCATAGGTATTCAGCAAACGGAAGAAGAGGACGATGAAGCACCAGACGCCGCGGTAGTGCGTGGAGCGCTGCCTCGAATGAACCGGCAGCAAATGGAGGAGTACATGTACGGCTCAATGGGAGGCTCCAAGGCGGCTTTTCATAAGTTGAAACGAGAGAGCATTCGCAGAGAGTTGGATCGAGTCAACAGCATTTGTAATCTCACCGACGAACAGTGGAGCAAGCTGAATGAAGCCATCGACTTGGATATTCAGCATATGGAAAATAGAATAACGTCATTGTTAAGTGGCTATGATGGAAAAATGACGCCACAAATGTTACAAGAGATGCAGCAAAAAATTTCGCAGTTCGCATCCTCGATAGAATCCAACAAAACGGATCGAAATCTAATTTGTTACAAGGTGTTAAAGTCCCAACTTACCAACGAGCAATCGAAACTGATTGAATCCGACGACTCGAAAAAACGAGCCAATCTAGCTCGGACAATGTATCTGAGGCACCTTTTAAGCCTGCAACGCAAATTGGGATTGAGTTCCAATCAACGCTTGAAACTTGAAGAATGGCTTAAACAAGAGAAAAACCAAGAAACCGATTTTGTTAAGCTCTGCGGAAAAATGGAGAGGTCCGCTGAAGTTGCGGAAATACTTAATCCCACTCAACTGAATTCTCTTAAGGAATTCCCGGCCATGCCTTTGCAGCAGCCTGTACTACCCATGCGTCTGATTAGGCCGTTACCCGCAATACAAGCTCCTGCTAAATGAGCGAACAAAGTTTGTTTCCTTTTATTATGTTTGTTACTTGTTTTTTTTCATCGTTGCAGGTGGTTCGCGCTCAACCGCCCAGACGCGATGGCGCAGTACAGGGACAAGCCGTCTCGCGTGATGTTCGAGAAATGTATGATCGTGGCCTTAGTTGGCTCACGAACAACCAAGACGAAAATGGGACCTGGAAGTCAACCGGAGGAGAGGGAGGAGGTGCAGGCGGGACAGGATTGGTTTTGATGGCTTGTCTTGCCTCCGGTGAAGATCCTAACTTTGGCCAGTATAGTACGCCTGTCCGCAAAGCGATTCAGGCCCTAATTCGAGATCAAAGTCCTACCACAGGTTTTTTTGGCGGCAGCATGTATCACCATGGCTTTGCCACGTTAGCCCTGGCTGAAGCGTATGGGGCTGTTGACGAGCGAAACTTTTGGCCCGAAGTGGCGGACAAGAAACGAGTCAGGTCGATTGGACAATCGCTTGAGCTCGCCGTTCGAACATCCGTTACTAGCCAAAACAAGAACCGAGACGGAGCATGGCGGTATTCGCCAGATGGAACTGATGCAGATACATCGGTTGCTGGTGCAGTTCTAATGTCGTTACTTGCTGCTCGAAATGCCGGAATCGAAGTGCCCGACAAAAACATCGATCTTGCGATCAAGTACTTTACGGGTATGACTTCGGATAATGGGCAAGTTGCTTATTCGGGTGGAATGGGCGGAATGGGAGACTCCCCGGCTCGGACATCCATCGCATGCTTGGTCTATGCGATAGCGGGCCGGAAAGACATGAAACAGTTCAAGGCTACTGCGTCGCTCTTGAAAGCGAGTGACAGCAATCTCGTTGGCGATCACTATGGTGAGTACACCGCATACTACAAGGCGCAAGCACTTTTTCAAGCAGATATTACTGCTTGGGAGAAGTGGAACAAGAATCTAATACTCGAGCTAAAGCAGAAGCAAAAGTCGGATGGTCATTTCGATGGAAATTTCGGACCGGCTGTAGCGACTTCGATGTCATTGCTAGCCCTGGCACTTAACTTTCGTTTCCTCCCCATTTATGAAAGATAAATCGGCATCGATCACAACATGGGCCGCAAACCGTGGGCTAGCGCCCTTCGGCTAATCAGCCGCAACGCGCTAGCGTCCGGTTCGGCCCGACTTATGATCGACGCCGATAAATCAGCGAATTCGTTTTGATATGCAATCACTAAAAAACACATTGGCCCTGTCCATAGCCATGCTATTGCATAGTCAATGCGCTGCAGCCGATCCGCTCGATAAAAGCAAGGTAGATTCTGACAAGTTGTATGGTAAACTCCAGCTCGTTGGCGGTGATGTCTACCGTGGTAATTTTGGAAAAGCAGATGACAGCTATGGTTCACTTGTGTGGCGGTGCCCGTCCTTTGTTACGGATTTGGTCGTTCCGTGGAGCGCTGTTGACAACATTGCCCAGTCACCACAAAAACTAAGAAACGGTGAGATTGAGGGCGAGCCCCAATTTATTGTCGAATTGCAAAACGGAGAAGCAATTACAGGCAGAGTGACTGATATCAACGACCGATTTGTCGAAGTGAAAAGCCAACTAGCGGGTAATAATCAAATTCCGATTGCCAACGTACGTAGCATTCTTAGGACGTCTGCTGCAGCGGAATCCGAAAACGGAGAGCTAAGGATTTCGGATTGGAAGCAAATTGCGCCACCAATCAAAAAGGGGGGGCGAGGCAATTGGTTTGATGGCTTAGGGTCTTACGATACCGAAACAACGGGCACAGTCATTTCGCAATCGGTAATTTTTCCCGATTTAGCTGCGATTGACGTGAATGTCTCATGGCAGTCCACAAGTCCCAATTGGGTCCTTCAGGTCGGTGAACCTCGTAAACTCGAACTCCATGTCCGAAAGCCAGAAAACAAGAACACGCTTTCCGTGACCGTGCTGGTTGAGGACGAGACGACCGCGGACATTGCCTCTGCTGTTTTGCCTTTAGATGGCTCCAATACCATTGCGTTGCGAATCCTTTGTGATTCTGTGCGTGGCCGATTGGTAGTCATGCAGAACGGGAACGCGATTGCACAGCTTCGAATGAACAAGAGTCTGCGATTGACTGGTCGCCAAACCGTTTTGTTCACCAACAATGTGCTTGGACGCCTTTCACTTCGATCGCTCAAGGTTTACCGGTCGGTGTTCTCATCGCCAATATTACTCGCAAAAGGCAAAGAACTGCCAGATAGCGGTAATATCAATTCTCCGGAGACACTCTTGCAGAATGGAGAGACGTTTGTTGGCCAGCCAACCGGATTCGATTCCGCTAATCGCACGTTTAGTTTCTCATCGTCCGAGTTTCTCGGCCAAGTGTCGCTCGATCAGGTCGACCGAATCGAGTTTCCGTACGCAGCAGTCGACGCCTCAAAAATGGCATCGAGAAAACTATATTCCTTACAATTGTGGTCGGGAGCACGCTTTGTTGGTCAATCGATTTCCTTCAAGTCTAATCACTTCCAAGTTTCATTGGAACAATCGAAGACTACTATTCGAATCCCAAAGGATGAAGTGATGTCCATCGGGCAAAACGGACCGGCGCAGTCTGATTCGGTTACCAAGGCAACGAATAGTGTTCACGATTCCTCGATGCGATTCGTATCCCCTTGGGTTGTTTCCGTGGGCAAAATAGTTGCTTTCGATAAAACGGTTGGTTCTGCAGTCGAGAACATCCCTTTTCGGACGTTGAATTGGAAACCGTCGAATGCACTCTTTCCGGTTGCGATCGCAGCAGGTGTAACCGGAACGATTGAGCCTTTCTCGCCGAATGCGAAAGTCGACAAGTCTATCATGCCAAAGCCCATGCCAAGCTCTGATTTTGGTCGATCACTTGCAGTGGATGAACCGTCACTTTTTCTCAAGAGCGGTGACTGCTTTGCCGCAGAAATTTTGGGTGTCAAAGATGGGGAGATGATCTTTCAATCGGCATTGTTCTCTTCGAAAAAGATTGACGTAGAAATGGTTCGTGGGGTTCGCAAACTTGCGTACACGGGAACTGACGCGATGGAAAAAGGGAGTCGCAAGCGATTGTTGACGCTGCCGCGTTCTCAGCGAAACAACCCGCCTACTCACTTGATCGTTTCTCGAGAAGGGGACGCAATCCGTGGCAAGTTGAGCAGCATGGATGTCGACGAAATTACATTGGAGGTTCGAGGCGAAGATCGCGTAATCCAAATGAAAAACGTTGCTGAAATCATTTGGCTACAGGATGCACCCGAGATCCTCCCAATAGGGCAAGAGACATCATCAAAAGCGGCAATAGCAGAAACTGAAAGAACCGCTGGTAAGGCAGAGTCGAGCGACTTGATGTGCCAAGCATTGGATAGTTCAGGTACACGAATTAGTATTGTACCGGAGCGAATCGAGGGAGATTTTTTGTATGGTCAACACCCACAACTAGGTGATTGTCACGTCGATCTTTCCAAGGTATCCAAAATTGTTTTGGGGGAGGCAATAGCGGACGACGCCAAACGCAATCGATTTGGCAAATGGACTTTACAGAATGCGCCCGACCCCAAGTTTGTAAACGACCTCGATTCGCCTGACGCCGAGAGTGGCAACGCGACGAATTCACCACAGGCTCGCATGGTTGGCATCGAAGCCCCAGATTTTGAGCTGAAGAAACTCGATGAAACGTTTATGAAGCTTACGGATTTGCGAGGGCGTATCGTCGTCTTAGACTTTTGGGCGACTTGGTGTGGTCCGTGTGTCGCGTCGCTTCCCAAGATTGCGGAATTGGCTCAGCAGTATAAAGGAGCTGAAGTTGACGTAATAACGGTCAATATCGAACAAACGCCAGCTGAGATCCGGGCTCTGTTGACGAGGCTGAAAATTAACCCGATAGTCGTTTTAGATTCGGACGGGGCGGTCGCGCGAGCGTATCAAGCTCAAGCCATTCCGCAAACTGTGATCATTGATCGCGATGGGAAGGTGAAACAAGTCATCGTCGGAAGCGGAGCTGCAACGGAAGCCAAAATCCGAGATGCACTCGATAACATGCTGAATCTCAAGCTTTAGTGCCGCAACCGAGAAATGCCCCAATGCAGACTGTTTTTCGTAACCCGCTGCGTAAGAGAGGGATTTTGTTGCTGGTCCCTCGCTAACGCATCGGGTTGTGAATAATCCGCGCTAGCGTGCGTGCTGGAAGGCTAGTAATCACTTGCAAATCCGGCCCTCCTTCTCAGGCGAGTGGAATTGTACCCGATCTGGTACGAGCTTTTTTTGCCGAGGTGGCCTACCGGGCCATTTCAATTTGGTAAAATCGACGCAATCGAATCAATGAACTGCAAAGGCGACAGTTCTGATCGCAATTAAAATTCGACACGGAGAGGACGGCTGGCATCTGTGGCAAGTAAAATCCAGGGCACTGTAATCAAAGTCAACTCGGACGGTGACTTAATCACCGACATTGCCGAGGACCAGTTGGTTGGCGTCGCTCGTACAACGGAAACTAAGATTGTCGTTGACAACGAACATGAAACCTACGGGTTGTTCGATTCCAATCATGATCAGCCTGCAATGACACTTATTGCAATTATTGAACCACAGCAAACCCTGAGATTGCATCTTGTATCGGATTCGGCCGCGATGATGCTAGGCGTCAACGAAGGAGCAAGCGTAGAAGTTCGCTGGTAGTTTCCACTGGTAGTTTCCA
This sequence comes from Pirellula sp., assembly GCA_043744075.1. Classification (GTDB taxonomy): domain Bacteria; phylum Planctomycetota; class Planctomycetia; order Pirellulales; family Pirellulaceae; genus JBKCUI01. The sequence goes on from JAYTVL010000581.1 coordinate 5,772, forward strand.
TTGATTCGCCATCAACGTATGGCGAATGCATTTTGCGGTTCAAATAATCATTGCCAACAAAAAGAAAAGAAAACCATGACTGCTTCATTAACTCGATTCCATTTCGATTCCACAGGAATTCGAATAGCTACTTCAGTCGTCGCATTAATGCTGACGGCTTTCGTAGTTTTACCTTTCTGTTTTGCACAGGAAAAGCCATCCAAAATGCTTCGCCATATCGTGATGTTCAAATTCAAGGAGACTAGTAGCAAGGAAAATATTCAGAAATTAGTTGATGGTTTTCGATCGCTTAAGGTATCCATTCCACAGATTGCAGCGTTCGAATACGGTACAAATAATAGCCCCGAGGGGTTAGCCGATGGATTCACGCATTGCTTCTTGGTGACCTTCAAATCCGAGGCGGACAGGGAAATATACTTACCCCACCCCAAGCACAAGGAATTCATCGAAATCCTCAAGCCGCACCTCGATAAGGTGCAAGTTGTCGACTATTGGACGTCGGAATGAGTCACTTATCTCAAACTTCAAGTCCACTCTTTGGTAGCCAAAAAGCCCGAACCTCTCGCAGTTCAAGGCTTGCGGCATCCCAAAAGTACCGCAAGCATGCCTAACCGGGGTTCGAAGGCATCCACCGGTTTCATACCGGTGGGGCCACAACTGACAGCTACAGGGAAATCACAAATTGGCTGGCTCTCCGTCCGCCTTGCGTGCAGCGTGAAGTGCAATGAAACGTTGCTTCCATCGGGACAAGCCGCGTTAGCGCGACGTAAATTTCTTGGCACGGATTGTCCCGAAAATGCCGACGTCAACGAAATTCTAAAAACCTTATGCGTTTACCCCAAATGTTAAATAGACAGCCAGAGAGATCTGGAAGCTAGAGACACCAATCGATACGGGATTTCCGATTCTAGCTCGCCATCGAATCAAGAGATACATCACGGTTAATACAATCATTGTTCCCAGGACTTTCACCGTCAGAAAGAACGATAAGTCAGGCGTCTCGCCGAATGTATGATTCAGATTGTGAAGCCCCATCAGCCACCGACCAACCGGATTCTCTTCCATAAACTGTAGACTGGCTGCGTAGATCACCGTCATGATGGTGTCGTAGACTGAAACAATGGCAACGATCATCAAATAGCACACGGTAGAGAATCGTGTTGAGTGCCAGCGTTCGTATAAACTCTTGATATTTGCCGCCAGCGTGCGACTGATGGCTCCAAGCAGTTCGATTTGCCCTTTCATCCTATTTTGAATGGGGACTATTTCAAGTGCGTTCATTTTTTGCTCCTGCAAGTTGTAATGGACTACTTCGGTGTAACGCCTAGTTCAACATTCGCGACATCGTAGGCATGCTCATCATTAGCGTCAATCGTGCCAAAACCTATAAAACACTCGCATTTTCTTGCTAGGAAGGTCTCTCGTGCATTACAGCAGCCTTAACGGCGCGATTGATGACACGGATATTCAAACCTTAATGAAGCTTGCATAGTTTCTTAGCATGCCATTGGTGAGCAATGGAAAGTTCGAAAAGCGAGATTCGCTCTTGAATGCAGGGATGAAGTCATACAACGAAGCTTATTGCGAGAATTCTGTCCCTAAGAGTCGTGACCAATTATTGCGCACGCGAAACGAGATCCGAAAGGCATGAATCTCCCAAAACGTACGGAGTTGCACGAAGGGTGCCAAAGCCCCAGTATCAGATGCTGATGCGTGTGAGGATCCCGGAATCGACCAATAATTTGCGATTCCCATGCGTACGAGTGCTCATGAAAATGGCAGACAATAAGGGGGCCAGCGCGGCATATCCTCGCTACCAAAACCATCATCGCCGTCGACAAAGAACCATAGCCAGCCATTCTCGTCGAGGTGCCGATAGCGGAATGAAATGGATAGATCTTTTCCTTCTACCGGCATATAAACCATCGGAGGATATATTCCACCACTCGAACCCCTAGTCCAAAGCACGCCATCACGCACCTCGGTGTTCTTGTTTGGAATGCGCGTGGTGAATCGTTTGGCGTTGAAGTCAGCTCCAAAGGATTCGACGATCGGAATCGTCGGAGGTTCGTTGGAGTAAGCGGAAGAAAGCGGTGCGAAAGCGAATTCAATGAGAAGGATTAATAGGAAATGTTTCATGGTTGACCGACAGCCTCACAAGGCTTTTTTCTTGGCAGAAGCCTTTTTCAGGTTCTTATCCTTCGATGCATTCTTGTTAGCTGGCGTTGGAACATTGGTCTTTGGAAGCCACTTTGCAAGCTCAGCTTTAACGCTTGTGAACTTTGGATCATTGGCCAAATTCTTCCATTCCATCGGATCGTTCACTTCGTCGTACAGTTCTTCGCTGCCATCATGGTATTGAATGTAGCGCCATTTCTCAGTGCGAACCCCATGGTTTTTGTATCCGTGAGTTGTCAATGCAGCATGGTCCCAAGTCGCCGACGGATTCTTCAGAAGCGAAACGACGCTTTCTCCTTCAACGTGCTTGGGACGTTCCAGCCCACAAAGCTCGCAGAGCGTTGGGTAGATGTTCATGAAGTCAACAGTTCGTTGGCTGACGGAATTGGGCTTGGTCACACCGGGAACGCAATAGAACAAAGGAGCCCGTGTCGCTTCTTCCCACAAAGTGAATTTTCGCCAATGCTGTTTCTCGCCGAGATGCCAGCCATGGTCTCCCCAAAAAACAATGATCGTGTTTTCGCGATTCGGGGATTTATCGAACGCTTCCATCAATCGACCAACCATTGCATCACAATATGCTCCAGCCGCCAAGTATCCTCGTACAGCTTCTTTCCACCGACCCGACTTCAACATCTCCGCGTGATCGCCGTCCGGTTTAGCCATATTGATTCCAGCCTGAGGAATATCTTGCAAGTCGCTTTCAAGAACCACAGGCAACTGAATCGAAGCTAAAGGGAACATGTCGTAGTATTTCCGTGGCACGTTCCAAGCCATGTGGGGTTTATGAAGTCCGCACGCCAAGAAGAGCGGCTTGTCATGTTTCTTGTTTAGCTGGTCGATGCAGTAGGTAACGGTAGCGTAGTCATGCGTTTCTTCATCCGTTTCATCGATCGGTGCGAATCGGATCCCGCCAACGCCATCGTTCTCTCCCTTTCCCGGTGGAAAATCTCCAGATTGTTTGCCTGCTTTTGCATAGTCGTCCCAAGCACCGAATTGATCTCCATCGCCATGATAGATCTTGCCGGCCCCGGCGATGAAGTAGCCGTTTTTTTGAAAGTGCGAATTCAGCGGTAGAACATCGTTGCAAATAGTTGTGCGCCGATCTATACCATTGTTGTAAACCCCACTCGTCGAACTCCGCAGACCACTCATCAGTGCACTCCGTGATGGATTGCAAACGGGTGAAGCGCAATAGGCTTTCGCAAAGTTGACACCACAAGCCGCTAAGGCATCAATGTTTGGCGTGCGAGCTTGCGGATGTCCGCCAAGGCATCCGATCCAGTCGTTTAAGTCATCGACGGCAATAAAAAGTACATTTGGCTTTTTAGAGACATCTAGAGCAAAGCTTTTCACGCTCGTGCTAACTATAAGACAAGCGATAAGACAAGAAACCAAAATTCGAATATTCATTTCGAGATGCTCCTCGACGAAATGGCATTTTAATGCAGGGAATGGGAGGCGGATATTGCAGAACTGTCGCGTCAATCTTGGGCGAGAACAAGCATCATAATCTATGCTGCTTGTTCTGTGTCGAATGCGAAAGTCGATTGGCAGGTCGCCTCAGCAGCAAGCTTGAGACAGCCAATCATTTAACTGGACTGTAGGGCGGAATTTCTCCGTCATGCTTAATGTCATAATCGAATTTAATTCCACCCTTAGTGACGTCCAGATGGAAATCGGGATTACCCGTTGCGTCTTCATTGAATTTCTTTGGCAGATAGTTCTTCATCGATTCCCCACGGTAAATGGAGAATTGAACCACACAGGCGCCCAACGCAACACCTGATTGAGTTGTCAGGAACTCGGCCTTGTATTGTCCTTTCGCGTCCGTCATTCCGATCGATGGACGGATTTTGGCATCGGGAACGAACATAACCTGCACACCTTGAACCGGTTTGCCGTTGATCGTGACCGTGCCCGATACTGAAGCAGTTGGGACTTCGGGACCTCCGCATCCAGTGATTCCAACCATCAGCAACGACGCAAGATACCATCGGGCTATGAAAACTCTTCGTAGCATGTTGCTTTTCCAGTGTAAATTTAAAGAACTTTGACAAAACGACGTCTGGCTAACACTGAGGTGTTTAAAAACTAGCTTTACAGTAGCCGCAAAGCATAACAATCCACAGGGCAAGCCTTTGGTATTTCCTGAATCGCGGAGCCTTGTGCTGCGGATCGTTCAGGTTTTTTGGCTAAACAATGGAATACAACCATTGCAATCAAATCTTGCGTCAACCCCAGATTCCCTAGCTTTTTTGGCATCGATCACAACATGAGCCGCAAACCGTGGGCTAGCGCCCTTCGGCTAATCAGCCGCAACGCGCTACCCTCCGGTTCAGCCCGACTTATGATCGACGCCGTTTTTTTCTTAAAAGCCATCCGTTGGATAACCATCGTCACGGTGGGCTAGCTTTTGAAAAACTCCCCACTGACTCTTATCGGTTGCATGCCATTTAAACTCAATCGTTGCGCTGATGAAATGGACGGAGCCGTCGGCGAGTGCGAAGTTAGCCCCACCGGTATGCAGGCTGCTGAAAGAGAAAACGGTAGATTGGGTATCCGAAGGGACCGGGTTGATAACGTACTGCGCCGAACCCGTTACACGTTTGCCATGTGCACCATTTCCTTCCGACTTGGGCGTACCAAGCCAAGTTACTTGATCATTCGTGGCTATTTTGACCGCTCGTTCGCCAATCAGAATCGTATTGCTCGTCCCATCCCTAATATCCCTGAAACCCTTTTCATCCTTGTAGATGAATGCTCCGCCTGAATCATTCGACAAGGCACCACCGTTAGGCGTCACACCAATACAAGCTACGTAATTCGACTTGCCGACCCCTACATCCCTATTATACATCTGAGCCACAGGATCGCTAAAAGTCTTTAACGTTTCGACTTCCGAGCTGCCGCTTGGGCAAAGGAATACGGGAATTTCAGTGCTTGTCACCCGCACAAAATCTTGTATACTGTGCCGGGTAGGCCGTCACAGCGGCGTTCCCTGGAATGTTCGAACAACCAACGATGATATCCTGTAATTTGAACTTATCGACACCCAATGCATTGTACACATTGCTCTGCTCCAAATAGGGCATCAACATTACCGCCCAGCACCAGTCCGGATTTTGTTTTTGAGGGTCTGCCGCAACGTTGCCACCTGGGAGCCAGTCGTAGAATCCTGCCGGTAGACGACGTAAAGCGTCATGGCGGTTGTGAGAGGCGAGAGCCATCTGCTTAAGATTGTTCGTGCACTGCATGCGTCGAGCCGCTTCACGGGCCGCCTGAACAGCGGGCAAAAGCAACCCAACGAGAATGCCAATAATAGCGATCACAACCAAGAGTTCGACCAATGTAAAACCACGTGATTTTTTCATTACTACTCCAGTGTACTTGAAAGGGAAAAACGAAATCTTGAGCCCAACTGGCCCGAAAAATTTAGTTAGAAATCGCTTGATAGTTACACACTAACACAATTTTTCTTAAGTGTATTGGCAAATAGACGCACCGAAACAACTTTTTGCGCACAATTCATTGAATCCGTGAGCGTCCATTATCCTGGTCTGGGACAGTGAAAGATTAGGGTAGTGGACGAGGCAACGAGTCCCGTATGCGACGCAAATCGCAGCGACTCGTCGCCTCGTCCACTA
>JAYTVL010000582.1:0-3358 GCA_043744075.1 Pirellula sp.
TCCCCGAGAGGAAGGATCTTTAACAAGATCCACTACGACTTTAACTTACAGCACAATGCTCAGTATTCGCCAATAACTTTTCCATCCGAAATCGAACCAAGCATGTGGTAAGCGCCGAAATCATTAAGGCCGGCGGGATCGTCGTTCCATTGGATGGAGTCACTGATAAATCTTACCGAACCGTCTGCCAACCCAAAATTTGCGCCACCGGTATGCTGGCTGCCAAAAGCGATCAGCGCGGAGTCGGTCGCGGTTGTGCTGCTGGCAGCTTGACTGTGTTTACCAGAATTCATTTGGTATTCCGTTTTTCCTAACAGGCACCAAACATTTGTAATGCCGTCGCATGAAAGTTCCTGACCTGCCCAGATGCCAGCCCACGGACCTTGAAGAACCGTTTGTTTTGCAAACTTTTTACTGGATCGCTCACCCACGATGATCGTATTGGAGGTTCCGTCTGTGATGTTTTTGATACCAATTAATTGGTTCGCACCGCTATCGAAAACGCCATCGTTGTCGCGATTGCCGTTGCAACCCATGTAGTTCGATTTGGCGAACTCGGTGTCCGCTGGTAATCTCATGCCAAGACATAAGCCGCCAGTGGCTTTCTTCAGAAATGGCCGGTTGCGATTGACGCCGGCCTCGGGGTCAGAGGGGCAAATGAACGATGCAAGCGGTGTTTTCAATAGCGCAAGTCTAACTGGATCGTTCGCGGCCTGTTCGAAATAGTTCGGTCCGACATTCAATTGATTGAACATTGCTGTCTGTTCAATATAAGGTAGGAGCATGACCGACCAAGCCCATTGTGAATTGGTGTTTCCACCCGCTGACTTGTCCAAGTAGCTTCCATACGGAAATTTTTTATAGACATCATGGTAGTTGTGCAAAGAAAGTCCAAGCTGCTTTAAGTTGTTTGTGCATTGCATTCGACGCGCCGCTTCTCTTGCAGCTTGCACTGCGGGCAGCAACAATCCAACTAGGATGCCTATGATCGCTATCACGACTAACAACTCGACCAACGTAAAAGCAACGCGATTTCTTCGAACCATGATTTGCCCCAGTAAAGTAATAAGTTAGCAGCGACGAGTTCACAAAAAATAGGATCAACGCAATTCACGCCGACGTTACCGGCGTACAACGCAAAACGATCTACCATTGGTTATTTGAAACCCTACATCCTTGCTTTGCAAGTAGATTACGATAATTCTTGAGAAAAAGGGCGATTGTCCAATGGCACTTACTTTGAGCCGCAACGCTCTAGCGTGCGGGCTGGCAGGCTAGGGATCGCTTGCGAATCCGGCCCTCATGCTAGCGTCAAAAGTCGTTAGTCCCTTCCGTTTTTTGGATCTTGTTTTGCAGGTGTTAGGGCACAGTCCAATTTGTGACCCTCTCAGCCCGGGGGGCGAAATATCCTTGCCGGTGGCATCAGCCACCGGACTCAAGTTAAAAACAATTCTGAAAGCAAAGAGGGCGGCACATCCGATTTCTTCTTCAAGGAGTCCCTGTTGATCCGATGTTGTGTCGCCCTCCGGGCTTAAGCTCAACAAAAACGTGGTCCGGTGGCTGACGCCACCGGCAGAGATTTGCCGCCCTCCGGGCTAACAGACATGTACTTCTTTGATTCCTTGAGCTACGTGCGACCTCGCCATTTTGTCGTTAAGCCGAGTTGCTTTCGCAAAATCGCTACCCACTGGATCGCAACAAAGCAAGTAACTCCTAACGGATGCAAAACGGCTCCGACGTACGATTGCTGAAATCGCTTGCATGCAAGCAGCCTGGGAATAAAGGGAATTGCAAGTGCCAAGAACAGAATAGCCAGGGCAATCGTAGATGCTCCTGCTAGGTACCCTACGACGAACGAAAGTCCAGGCAAGACAGAGCCTCCGATTAGAAGGATCGAAAACGGTAGAATCAAACGTGCGTTCGCGATTCCCTCCGTTGCGTTCTTAAGTAAACCGTTACACACTTCCTTGGTCGACGAATACATTCGGCAGCGGGCGATGTCGGTTGCGTCGAAAATGTCCGTTCGATGACCAGCTCGGCGAAAGGTCCGTGGCAATTGTATGCCATCGTGTCGGGAATTGCGAATCGCGGAGTGTCCACCGATGGACATATATATTTGCTTGTCTGCAAAGAAAAGCTGTCCGCAGCCTGCAGCCAAACCAACTCCAAGCGAAGATCGCATTCGATCGATGGGAAGATAACCGAGCAAAACATAGTGCATGAGTGGAATGAGAATCTTCTCTGCCATCGTCCCGGTTTCCTGCATTGGAAAGCCACTGATGAGTGGCGATTGACTTCGGATTTGCTCCGCAACACATCGGACAACAGCGTCCTTTGCAAGCCGGACATCTGCATCCAGAAATAGTAGCCACTCATACTGTGATTGATTTGCAAGCTGCCAACATGCGTGTTGCTTTCCGTTCCAACCAGGCGGCAGCGCATTGGACGTCAAGAGTCGAACTCTGGAGTCTCGCGTTGCAAACGACTGAATTTGGGCGGCAGTCTGATCTTCTGATTGATCGTCAAGTACAAGCACTTCGAAATTTGGGTGGCCATTGGACAAGATGGCCTCGAGCGAGGGGCCAATACTTAATTCTTCATTTCGAGCTGGAATCAGGATGCTAACTCGCTGCGAGTTCGCCTGTTTCAATAATTCTGGCTCTGAGCAAGCTGGGAGAAACTCAGTTGCGTTTTTGAGAAACATCGCAACTGGCAAAAGCGCGATCAACAGAACTACCAACGAATATAGGATCATGGACGATTGTGGTTGTACGTTTGTTTCGTTCGCCTTACGTGGGATATTCATTAGCCGAAGGGCGTTAGCCTAATGGCACTCTCTTTGTGAATTTTGAGCCTCAATGCGCTAGCATGAGGGCCGGATTTGCAAGTGATTACTAGCCTTCCAGCCCGCACGCTAGTGCGTTGCGGCTCAAAGTGAGTGCCATTGGGCTACTGCCTACTGCCCGTCGTCGCCTGACGAGGAGGCGGTATGGGCGTAGGTTCGTAACGAACTCCACAGCAAGTAGAGAACTGTATGAAATGGGCTCCTCCACTTTCTTGCAATTCAACGCTTAAAGTTCTACAATTGAAGGCCTTATAGAATTGATCGGGGCGTGGCTCAGCCTGGTAGAGCGCTGCGTTCGGGACGCAGAGGTCGTGAGTTCGAATCTCGCCGCCCCGATTTTTCGGTTGACCAACGAAAAGCAAGGAAATTCCGACACTTCTCGCTTAACGCCGGTATCGATATCGAAGTTTTATTCGTTTAACCGCGTGCCCATCGGGCCGCGACGACAGTTTATCGGATGCAAATACGCGGGGCGATGCCCACGCGGTTAAACGACTATCCAGCCCGACCTTA
>JAYTVL010000583.1:0-11573 GCA_043744075.1 Pirellula sp.
ACCGCTAAAGGTGCAAGATTCCTTCCACTCGTCCCCCTCCTTGTATCTGCGAGTTATTACGGTGTTAAAGTAGGAGCTTCCCTTGTTTACGTTCTCCCATACAGTTAAGCGGATATGATTGAGACGTGCCTCGTATGCTGGCGTTGGTGTGTTTTTTTCTTTTGTCATGTTTCCTTTTCCTTTTTCTTCATTCACGTTTAATTTATTAGCAAAACCTAAATCAGTTTCGTGACCCATCATGCACAACGTGCCTGGGTGTGGTTACCGTTTTCGGACGAGCTTGGAGCGAAGCGATCAAGCTTTGCTTAGAGTAGGAAAGCGACATTCGTGTCGCCTTTGCTAAGGTGCAACATCGATGAAGATGTCAGGGCGAGAGACAAGATTGAATCGGAATCGGTCAAGCTTTCTGGAAGGGTTAAAGACGAACAGCCGATAAGAAGGTTTGGAGTATGTTCCAATCAATCGTTGCATCTGTTCGTTGATCGCGAGTGGATTGTCAGCTAGGCAGAACTGCCCATTAGTGGCCTTTGCAATACTTGCCAAGTTGGTCTTATCAAGTGTCGGGTCGTTTAGTCCCAAAACGTTTATGGCAATCTTCGTGCGACCGCATTCATCAGCGATTCGGTTGATGTTGGACGCTAGGTTGTTATCCCGTCCGTCGGTACAAAGCAGAATCGAGCGGTACCCAGGCTTGATCGAAAGCTCTTTGATTGCGAAGTCGATCCCCTTGGTGATTTCTGTTGCTCCGTCCGCTACGATGGTTTTCGTCGCGTCGTTCAAAATGCGATGGTCGTTAGTAAAAACGGATAGTGGAACAACCTTTGAGTCAAATCCAATAATTGCAAGTCGTGTGGAACTCGAGCAATTGGCAATCAATATGTCCACGGCTGCCCGTAACTTGACTAGCCGCTCACCAGCCATAGAACTAGACTTGTCAATGAGCACCGCAATGGAATGATCTGCAAGCGGAGCAATAACTTGCTCTATTGCAATGTGTGGCCATTCATTTCCGTCAATATCCTTTAGCGCGAGGTCGGAGACCGTAAGGTCGTTGATACGTTCGCCGTCTTTGGCGATCAGATCAAACTGGAGTACACCGACAATACCGGAAGTGTATCGAATTTTCCGAAAGATCGCGTCCACAGGTATTGGTACTGGCGGAGGCATCGATTCAAGCTTGGTGTCAATTGTCTTGGTCACACCAGCCAGTTCGCTAGTCGATTTAAGATACGTTGAGAGGTTTCTTAATGAGGAGGGACTGTGACCAGTCGATTTAACTAGGTCATTGGCAATTGTCGTTGCCGTCGTGAGGGCATTTAGGATTTCTCGTTCCTTTAGGTCGCGAACTTGACCTGCGGCCTGAGTAGCATCAAGGAGCTCACTTCCCATCGGTGCGGAAAGCAATCCACGAAACGATTGGGAATAATATCGCGACTCAGTGGTATGACGAATCAAGGCTTGGGCAACGGAGCGATGTAGCAATCGCGTTCTAATCATAAATGCAATCAAGATCATGATGGCTATCGCAAGCGCGATTGTAATCATGGGCCATGGAATGGCCCGTTCTTGTTTTTTGGCCACGTGTCGGTGGCTTTTAATCATTGAATGACGTTGCACATACGACATGGTTGTTTAAGACTTTCGAATTGGAGTGGGACGGATGACAGAATGTTGGGATCAATTGGCTAAGAGGTAACTTGGCTTTTTTTTGGAGGGAGTCGATGCAAAACGTCGAGTGGACTTTCCATTGCAGACTGGTACGCATCCGCAAGAATTCCAGGAAGGAGTTCTTCTTCCGACTTCGGATGGAAGACATGAAAGCGGACTACGCTTATGCCGAACTTCAATGTGTCTGCAACGTAGACTCTTGCATTTGGAGCAAGAGACTCAATTTGCTTCCTTATGGACTCGAAGACTTTGCACGATGAAGGAGGAAAGATATAGACTTGCTGAGCTCCTACCCGCGGAATCGCACCGGGCCACGCGCCTTCTGTGAATGCCTTGCCAATTGCACAACGACTGAGATCCTCAACATTGTTCGTCTTTGCCCCAAGAATATACTGAAGTCCATTTGCTGAAACAGCCAATGCTTGGGCAGCTAATACCAGTAGTTGTCGATCGTCGTCCAAAGGAGAAAGCGTCAGGAGTTCGGAAAATGCAAGGTTTATGTTCCGATAATAGAAAAGATTTGCTGGATCGTCATTCGTCCCTTTGCGGCGTTGATCATCGAGAATGTCTGCAATGCCTCCCAGTCTAAGCATTTGGCTACTTAGTTCTGCTTTTATCGAGCGAAGCGATTTTTCGAGGTCCGCTTGAACCGCTTGATAGGCATGCAGTTGATCCGACAATCTGCGTAGTTCTTGTCCCTCTTGCAATGCAATCGCCCTTGCTCGGTTGATGAGTAGTCTGGAAGTTTTTAGCCGTTTGTATGCACGAAGTGCTCGTCGTTGTTGTTTCTGAATGCCTGATTTCAAATTAGCGATCTGTTCATTGGTGACCGCGATCTCTTGAGTAATCATTACCTCCAGCGTCAATACGATGCTCGCATTCGCGACCGCTGCGTCTAGAGTCGCTGGTGGCGTTGTAAAATGCTCAGCAACCTGGTCACATCTATATTCGTCACCTTTGATGTCAACGATCGAAAAATCGTAGTCGTGTTCAAAACCAGGGCGCAGTGTCGCTAAGACCATTTCGTTTGCTGACATGAATTGACACCCATCAATAATGCTGGGGACTGACGAGCGATTTATCTCGATGGATCGGCGATTCGGTTCGATGCGGTCAACCATATCCGGTGTAGCAACGATCGAGTCGATAGCTTGCTTGATGCAGAAGTAATAGTCAGTCGCTATTGTGGCTGCAACTAGCTTTCTTGGGATGCTCGTGTGGTAGTCGGTCGATGTATGCACAATATTCCCGAAGCGATGCATCAAACCATTGTTGAGTGTGTCGGTTTGTCTGTAGTCTCGCATCGCTGAGTTGAACCAGGCCTGCTTATCCAAGAGTTGGAATTCTTGCCGTGCTGATGCATTCGGCCCGCTGGGTGGGGAGCCAATAAGCCTTAGTTCGTAGACAACCTTCGATTTAGGATTTCTTTGGTTCGCTAGAATGATCTCCTTAATGCAATTTAGTGCCATTGCCTGGTTTTTATGGATGTTCTCCCCGAGGCCTTCAAAACTCAGCGAGTCGACCATTTGGAAACTAATCTTGATTGGAACACAAAGCTTTTCGAGAGACTCAACTAGCTTTTGACAAAGCAGGATTTGAAACAGCGAAAACGTTCCACCTGCCCCCGAACCAAAAAACCGTAGCCATATCGAGAGAAGTTTGCCGCCGCTAAGTAGGAGAATTAGAGAGGTCAACTTTGACACAACGGCTTGAAAAAACTGCGAATTCAATTGCTGACTACCAGCACACGCACCAACTCCCCCTCGTTGGCCCATTCCTTCAGTTGAAAAAGCAGTTCCAATGTGTTGAAGCGCTGGGAGGTCTATTCCGTAAGCTGTTGCTAGTAGGCTGTTTGTTGTATCTCGCTCGGGGAGAGGAAGAAGGATGTGATTTTTGATTCGGGCAAAATCTAATTCGTTTTTCTTCAGCTCGCCTTGACAGTCAGTCAACACTCCAAAACCAGCTTCACCGAGAACGGTGTAAAAGATTCCATTTAGACCGCAACCGCCTCCGAGGATGTCGCCGGTGATTGTACCTCGCTCCGTTTCTGGTGGAGTTTCGTTGGTTCGAATGAATCGATGTGTAGATGAAAACATTATTGGTCCTTTGAAAAGAAATTGATTGAAGCTTGGACAACAGGTGAGAGCGACATGCGATGCGAGACGTTGATCGCATTTCGAATAGGCGTAAAGGGAAATCGGTTTGATGGTTAGGTATGGATATAGGGAACAAACAAACTGAAGTGCTTTTGGTCATTGAATGCAGCTAGGAAGTCTGGAAAGCGTTCAGTAGGGCCCGCATACAACAGCATGAGTGGAACTCGGATCTGCTTAGACAATGATGGGCCGATGACGTTAAGCGCACCGTTGAGGAACGCTCGAGGCATGCTGCGAAGGATTTGCGCGTATTTGCTAGTCATGGCCGCCGGACAGAGAAGTAACGCCTCGGTTACATTCTTTGCATTCAGTTCGTGTACGAGTCGCTCCGCGATAGGCCCAAAATGAACACCGTCAATTCCTGGGTTAAGCACGATACGGCCAGACCACTCAGCTTCGTTGCACATTGCATCTAGCGGTGGTTCGAAGCGTTTCACTGCGTGGTAAGGATCGGAGCCAGGTAGAGCGAAAACGTCCGTATCTACAACATTAAAAAGATCGAGAATCCTTGATGCGATAAAGTCTGGCATTACCCAAGCATTAGGGTTCGCCGCTGGCAGCGCGCCAGGGCGTTGTTGCACTTCCAGGGATTCATTACTGAGAAGAAAACGAATCAGTTTGCGAGTCTCGGCAAAAGACTGTCGCTTTAGAAGATCCCGTTCTGTCATGTTGGGATGGTCTTCTTGAAGTTTTGTTGCGATCTTGTCGAATTCGCGACTCAACTTGATGTATCGTTGAATACTCCGAACACTCACTTGAAGCTGTGAGCAAAAGTGAGTTGTAATGAACGGAATGAATTGGCCATGGGGAATGATGCTTTCAATTTCTCGAAGACTTCGTCCAACTAAAATTGCAGAGTACGTTGAATCCCCTAAGGATGTGTCGAGATTGCTGTGGTGATTGATTGCGTCTTTAAGGTGCTTTGCGAGCTTACTGCGATTCTTCGCTTGCTGCTCTCCAATGGCGGCGGTTGCCTCACCAATGAGCTTGATGCTCAGTTGTCGATTTGAAATCGTCGAAATTTCTTTCTTCACTTTCGTACTCCGATGTTTAGGAAGAATTGCGTTTGGAAAAAGGCAAAAGTCAGCGACAAATTTGTGGCTGCAATTTGCGAGCTAGGAAACTTGGGCTTGCTTTGAAATGAGCGAGTTGACGACTGAACAGGTGATAAGATCAGCAAGTGCGTCAGTGTCGACGATTCGTTGCGAGCGAACCAAATCGCTCGTCACGATACTGCAAGTCAATTGGAAGAGATCGAGTTCCGAAAGCCCAAGAGCTCGCAGGAATTCTTCCTGAATGTCGATTGCAAACGTTGCAAGAAGCTGCACGCGATTGGTTAGACATGATCGTGATCTGATTTCACGATTATCGATTGCTTGACAGCATAATTTTACTGCCGCAATCGAATTCGCATGCACCTCGTCAAGTACTGATGCCATTTGATCCCTCCAGCTGGATTTTGAAGCCATAAGACGAGCAGTCCGCTCTTTTCAAAAGCGCATCCATGCGGTGGGGACGTCGGTTTTTTTCAAACAACGGCCACGCCAACCATATACAGCCCGGGGCTGTATTGCAAGTTGTTCGGGCCGATCGCTATCGCCAATTCAAAAAGCTATTTGGCGAGTACAAGCTGGAGGCTTGGAAGTTTGACACTCAGAGAATGGGAAACGCTTTTCCCTTCTTGACGGTGCTTGAAGACGAATTGACCAGAAGAAGATGTACCCGACACCATTACGGAGAGTCCCGACGCAATTCCGCAGTTTTCCTTGAGACATTTAAAGCGATAGCCAAGCATTTTCGCCCTTGAGTTGATTTCTCTGGCAAATTTTCGCTTTTTGCTTTCATCCCTTTCAAAATCGCGAAGCTCTTCCGGATAGTCATCAAGCCATCTCTGAAACTGCTTGACTAGCGGCTGCTTGCCGACGTGAGGAAGTACCCTATCAAAGTACTGGATGAAATCAGGAAAGCTCTTCTTGGACACATTGGATAATGGCTCTAGAGAGATACTTTTGTGTGAGATCTCGTTTCTAATCCGCTGGTCGACGATGCTAGAGGGGGGTACAACCTCGAAAGACGGGAAAGCGGTTAATTGTTGCACTACTTTACCAGACAAATCCTTTAGGACTACTTTGCCATCCTGAACAGACAGTTGGTATAGCAGTCCGTGATTCGATTCCAAGCGCACGAGCAATCGTGATGCCAAAAGAGCCGTTTCAAACTCGGTGGCAACTCTAACCAGGGCTCTGCCTTCCAGGCCGACCGATTGATCAAAGTGCATTTGCAGCTTGTTTAACAAATCCTCCCAGAGATGTGATGGGGAAGCAGCCCGGCTTCGATCGAAGTCGAGCACCAATGCTGCAACAGCATCGCCGTACGGTTGCGACAGTATCGAACGTTTGGACGATTCCAAAACGTTTCTTGCCGCGGACATACTAAGATTCGAATGCCATGGCTTTGGGGGGTTATCTCTCTCTTCCAACAAAGTGTCCAATAGATGCCACGGCTCGCTGGCTTGAGCAAGTTCTTGATGCCAGGCGCGGAAGTCGCTGCGTGTGATCATTCGACAGGAAGAGAGTAATTCAGATCGATCAAGGTTCGCTAGATGCGGGCTGATAAGGTCCAGCCACTTCGCACAAGTTACATAGCAAGTTGCCTTGTGATCGCGATACAAACCTGAGTTAAAGCCCTGTTCGGCTAATTTTTCGAAGAGTTCTCGAAACGACTTGCCGAGTTCTATCAGTCCGTTTCTGTCTCTCGATTCTAATGGACGCGCGAACACCAAAATCGGCGCAAACCCCTTCGCTGCTTGAAACACCTGAGAGCTCAGCGACTGTTGTGCAGCGTCTATGCCAAGAATGGCCCCATTCGAGGCCGAACAAAGTTGATGAGGAAAACCTTCAAAGAACTGCAAACTTCGTGTGACTCCAGTCCCAAGCTTTTCCAGGCAAATGGCGTGGATTCCAAGTTCGGCTAAAGGCTGAAAATCGTATTTTTTCGCTACAGTTTCTTGAGGCATCTTCCATAGGTCGAAGAGGAAAACGGAAGCGATCCAGCAGCGAATGCAGGTTGTTCAGACGCCAATATACAGAGTACTCCGAAATCTTCGGGATCCAAGGCGAGAAAAATGCTGTCGCGAAACAAAGACGGAAGTTTCATGTCTTCACAAAGGTCGCAAAAAACAAATCGAGTTAGCTCAAGATGGATGACGTCAACGAAAATTGCATCCTCGACGGCGTTTCCCAAACTTGCCTGATGTTTGTACACGCTCCCTGTGTGATAAGGCCCTGCAAGAGGGCTTGGTTTTCCATTTGCAGTAACCCCATAATCGCCTTTGTAAAACATGGTGATGTCGGATTGATGCGTGGAAACAGACCCTGGAAGCTTGAAAATACGCTTGTAACGATACCAGGTAAACAAGCGGTGGTTGTCATCGGAGCGAAAGTACTCGCGGCTCCAACTCATGCTCCCTGGATCGAATACGACGGGCGATTGATTTTGGCTAAACCGAAATTGTCGCCTAGCCCCTTCCTCAACGCAATCGGATCTGAATGCTCTGGACAGGTATTGAGTTTCAGCAGCAACCATATTTCTCTGCGGCGACACTTCGTTCCACATGACCGAGTGCCCCACTAAGCTACAAATAGCCTTTTGATTGGTAGGTTGGAAAAATGATTCGGCAATTTCAAAGATCTGTTGGAAATGAGTTTCAAACTCTGTGTATTTCCTTGCGCGCTTCCATCGAACTGCGAGGAATTTACCCCCGATTCTTGAAATCACTTCGTCCGTAAGATTCCAGAATGATCGAATGATTTCTGGTCCAGCGTGGATCGTCATTGCAGCTGTAGAATCAATCCCCTCCCTCACTTTATTGACTTCGTTGTCAAGGGATCCGTTTTCGAATCGCAAAACCTCCACAATTCGAGGTTGGTTCCGGGTAGGATTGATCACCCGAGACAAAGAATCCCAAACTGATTGAGCCATGGCTTCCCTGTAAGGCAAATTAGAATTAGGAGATTGCGATTTGGTTGTAAAACTTGCCTTATTCTACTGCCAACGAGCCTATCTTGTGGGAATTTGCACCATGTCGGCAGCCGAAAAAGCAGTTGCTCCAAATTTGAGAAGAAATTCGCGTTAGGCTGCTACTTGGCGTTCACATTAAAGATACCCCTGCCCGTTCAGCCACTCTTTGATTGCTTCCTCAGCGATTTCCTGGACGGTTCCTGGCTGGCGTCCGTAGAGCTTTTGCTCAAGACCTGCCCTTTTCAAGGCGGCGGCGGTCGAAGGCGACAAACGTGTCGTCAATGGCACGAGCATGTTAACCAGCCCAAGCATTGGTTCGTCCCGCATCGCGGTCTCGCGTCTCGAACGTGGTCGCGACTTTCGGCGGGCCGACTCTGATGAATCTCCGTCGTCCACTTCCCTTTCGAGTTCGATGGTGGCTGGGGATTCCGGCGTAACAACTGGTTGCTGGGCCGTCGCAGCAACAATCGCAACCGGAGCTGCGACTTCGGCTGGAGCTATTTCGTCCGTCAACTGGATCCTCGGAGTCGATGGAACCCCACCCTTGATGAACGCAAGCTTGTCTGCCGATACGTCAATCGCTGCTCCCATTGTTCGTCTCTTTGCTGCTGTCATAAAACCTCCACTAAGTTCTCAACTAACCGTTACCAACCTTTTTGCGATTCTTAAGAAATGGATCGACCAACTCGTGAAACAATGCATCCATGTCGGACGCGGCCTCAATGCTCTTCTTACCCATTCGTGAAACGACTGATCCTTGCTGAGCTGCATCTCGAAATGCTTGAAGATCGCGTAACACGTTCGATGCAACTCGAACTCCGAGCGTCGATGCTGCACTTTTGAGCTCGCGACTGATCGTGTCACGAGTTCTCATCTTGTTTAGAATCAAGCACCCTTCTGGTTTCCCTTTGTTGATACCTTGTGCGTAGCGAAGAATCGTTGTGGCCTGCTGAACGCTGCGAAGGTCCAAAATCGAGGGCGAAATTGGCAGCAAAGCGAGATCGGCCAAAAGGAGCATGGTGCGAGATAAATCATCGAGCCCACCTGGGCCATCCCCAACCACCATATCGTGGCTCTGAAGGAGTTCTTGGGCCTTTTCGAGGCATTCGTCAGGTGTGTTCGTGGTCATAACCGTGATCCCCGATTCCACCTCGGAGATCCATTGCGACGAACTGCGCTGGGCGTCCGCATCGATTAACGCTGTTCTAAATCCATGATCGTGAAACCAAGCGGCTAGGTGAACTGCGATCGTGCTTTTTCCGACGCCACCTTTTGTATTCGCTGTGCAAACAAACATGTTTGCTAGCTAACAACACAGCAAGCCGTTCAGCAAGATGGAATGTTTGTTCGTTTGCCGAATTGCATTTTAGATTTCAAGATGCGATACAGACAAGCTTCCCTTGTTGCAAGCCTGCCTTCCAACCGTGCGCCTTTCATCCCTGCAAACATGATTGCAAGTAATCATGCAAGACAGCTTGCAAGAGTTCATGCGAACCGACAGCAAGCTGACCAACTTACTGAGTTGCTGCGTTGACAACATGGTCGTAGTCTTTCAAGTGAAGGCAAGGCCGACAACCGGGACTTTTGCATTAGGTTCATTGCACGCGAAGTCGAGTCGAAGAAAATCAGCGGCTACGACTGAGTACAGATGTTACGGGGAGATTTTGTGTTCATCTTGAATGCCAGATTGCGCAAGATCTGTATTGATACCGATGTACAGGGGGTGAATCGACATTGCGTACCGATGTAACAGGGAGAATTTGCCGATGTACAGGGGATGGTCGTACCGATGTTGGAGGGAGGATTGTACCGATGTTACGGGGAGATTTTCGGCCGGATTGCTCAACAAAATTAACCACTTGCCAGGAGGTAAAGCATATACAAAGCTTTGTTTATAAAGATCAAAACAATACCAATTGTTGTTGTCTTTTTTAGTTTTTTTAAGAACAGCCAATGAATTCATCGGGGCAAGCGGCGCTAAAGCTAAGCGAGAACGAACCGGTATCGAGACCGGAAAAGATCGCTACGCGACGAATTGGTAGCGACGAGCTAAACCTCGCTGAGTTTCCGTTAGGTAGTATCGGTCGGGACAAGAGTGAAACTGGAAACTCGCTTTTCTTCAAAGATAGGATCTACGACGAGGGTGCAAAGACGGATGTTGACCGAGAGTTAATCGTCACTGGAAGCGAGCACTTTGGACTGCCAACAGCAGCGGACTCAGATATTTTAATTGTGTTGATGTATCTAACGCATCAACGAAACGGTTTCACGGACCGCACCTTGCGATTTAGTCGCTATGAACTAATAAAAATTCTTGGGATTCCAGACTCCGGTGCTTCCTACAAACGGATTGATGAATCGCTACAGCGTTGGGTCAGCGTGACGCTCCATTACAAGCGATCCTGGTGGAGCAGGAAAGATCTCAATTGGCAAAACAAGTCGTTCCACATTTTAGAGGCGATCGATCTTGTCGGACGCAGTTCAAAATCCGGGGATATCCAATCAAGCATCACTTGGAATTCAGTGATTATGGAGTCGGTGCAATCGAGATGTGTCAAGCGTCTTGATCTAGAAATATACTTCTCCCTCAGCTTACCCTCTGCACGACAGGCCTACCGATTTCTCGACAAGCGCTTTTACTACCAGAAAAGCCTAGTGTTCGACCTAAAGAACTTCGCATGCGAACACGTTGGACTCAGTCGTAATTACGATAGTGGAAAACTGAAATCCAAACTCGAACCATGCTTGGTGGAGTTGGAAAAGGTCGGCTTCCTAAAACGAATGCCTAAGGAAGACCGCTACATCAAGGTGAAAGCAGGGGAGTGGAAAATCCGACTCTCGCGCGTGACGGGTTCGAACGAAATTGATAATCCTAGCGAAGCCGCGACAACTGACCAAATGGTGGTCAAGAACATGTTGATTGAGCGGGGTGTATCCGAACTGGGAGCGATGGAGCTTGCAACACAGTTCTCACTTCCATCCATCCAAGAAACGATTGCCTATGTTGATTGGCTTTCGAAGCAGCCAAAGAATACGCCCAAGAACATTCCAGCTTTTCTGGTTGCAGCGATCCGCGATGGATACGCGATACCTGAGTCGTTTAAACAAAAGCAATCGCAGTTGTTAGGTAATATCGGTGCAAAGAGAGTGCAGGCATCGCAAACAGAAAAGAAAGCAACCGCAAAACCAGGAGCGCCCAAGCCGCATTCGCCGGATAGTTCAGAGGAAGATTCAAAGACCGTGCTATCCTACCTACAGGGACTTTCAAAGGAGGATGCATCTCGCTTTGAAGAGGAAGCCGTAGCATCTGCAAACCGATTCTCCGTTCAAACATACAGGAGACTGCAACGGAATAACGATTCACTTGCGGCTGCACTTCGAATGCAGATCATGGTGGACCACTATCGCAAACTGCATTCAAGTTAACCGGATTGCTTTGTCGCGAAAAAAATCGGTAATTTCAGCCTTTCCAATTTTTCCTTCGGCCACAGAAATCGTGAGATCGGCAAGCTCGCCTGGATTGCATTCGATCGTGAATCCGTTCCAAGTCAAAAACACCAACCCCGCGACAGTGCCGGTTCGTTTATTTCCGTCGACAAACGGGTGGTTCATGACAATGTGATAAAGATATGCACCGGCCATTTCAAAAGGGAACTCGTGCAGGAAATTTCCGTCAAAAGTTGCACGAGGCTGTTCAATCGCTGAAACGAGCAAGCCCGAATCCCGTAG
>JAYTVL010000584.1:0-11568 GCA_043744075.1 Pirellula sp.
AAACATAGTCTTCGTATCCTTGGTGAATTGGTTTTTTGCAATTCGCAACTTACCAAGGAGACGAGACTTATGACAAGATGAACGGTATTGGGGTTAAACGGGGTTAAACGAGTCGCAAAGCTTAAAGCTTGTTCAACCGATCGAAGTGATTTGCGTTGATCGTGTACTCCTGGTGATTCAAAACGCACCATAGCGATCAACAGTTTCCGAATGAACTCTCGCAGAGTCAGCATAGCAAAAGAAAATGCGGTTTTGCACAACGCAGGATGGACGGGAAGTCCATCCTATATCGAATTACCGAAATTATTTCAGGACAATTCCTCACTTTAGATCAGGAAGAGTTGAAGACAAATGCGATTCTGCAAAAAAGCGTTCATGCTCTGCGTACTTCTGTTCAGTAACGGTTTTATCGTGGCTCAGAATCCGAGCGAGTACACTCCCCAGGACGTTAGGGCGCTTTTCCGAAGGGATGCCGTTAACATGAAATTCAGCGATCCCTTGGGAAAGACGTTGAACTTCAAGTTGAATGAAACACCGTTGTTCAACTGGCAAAATCCAGCTCGGCTGCAACACCAAGGGCAGTTGTTCGTTTGGAGTGACGAAGGGCGTCCCAAAGTGTTGGCGTCCTTGTACACCTTCGTTAGCAAAAATCAACTTAGGTATCGTCATGAGGTGCTTTCTCTCTCGGATTCTCCTTTCGTTTCCGAGATAGCACCTTGGAAGTTGTGGCGCCCAAAGACGACCGCGCTTCGGTGGCTAAACTTCACACGTGCGCCTTCCCCAACGGACAACGCAAATCAACGAATGTCACAAATGAAGTCGCTCGCTCGTACACTAACCGCTCAAATCACGGAAAAGAGCGGCAAGTTAACTCAGCTTGAGCTGCTTCCTCAGCCGCTTCATCGATACGCGAGTCCTCAAAACGATATCCTCGATGGTGCGATCTTCGCGATGGCATTTGGCACTGACCCGGAAGTCTACTTGTTCATTGAAGACTTTTTGGAGAACAATCAACGCAAATGGCGGTATTCTCCTGTACGCTCTCACTATCTAAAACTAGCGGTAAATGAGAATGACACGGAGGTTTGGCGAGTTGACGAAAATTTGAGACTAGAGGCAACCAATGCCGACGAGACCGAATTGTCTCGGGAGCCTTTTTTTGTTTACAACTTACCATATCCAATTCCAAAACCCGAGGAATTGCGATTAGAAACTCCAACTCCTGCTAAGCAATAGACTCAGACTCTTCCAGTCATCTTATTGGAAGAGATCCGACGTCTGTCCGTTGTCGTGAATCTTAGGAAGTTGCTTCGTCGTATAAATCACAATGTCGTCTATAAGAACGGTATCACCCGGAAGCAATCCGTGCCGCGAGCCGATCTGGCTCCAGTTTAGCTTCATTGCGGAATTGGGTGCCGACTGAAGTGCCTCCAAGAACTTGGCAAAATTACCTCCGTCGCCCAGATCCATCTCATAAATCTGCCAATCGCTGGAAACGTTCAAGCGGCGCAAATCAAGTCGCGATTGGTAGGAATCTGGAACATCCACTTCCATTCGACAGTTGAGCTGAAAGTGCAACTCTTCTCTAGCTGCATTGATTCCTTTGTACTTGAATGCCAATAGTACACCTCGAAAATCTTCTGGTGTTTTGGCAGGCCGCAGTTCGGGGAGCTTCAGCATACTATCTCGCATCCCCAAATATGCAAAGCCACTGTAGTTGAATGGATTGGGCAACTCCAGCCATGTCAAAGACAAAACTCCTGGCTTATTATCCGGCCCAATCGCTTCCGCATCCTCAATGATCTGTGTGACAATCCCCGGTGAATTCCGATCTGCAAATGGATAGATTATCCGCGTAGCCAATACTGGGTCTATTTGCCAATTTCCTTGCTGATAGACAGTCTTGTAACCAGACATGCGATCAAAATTGTCTGTGTATATTTGCATCCCCCGGGTTGCATTCAAAACAGGTTCCGCATTTGGCTGCTGAACAGTTCCTGAGTCTTTCATCGAAGTGTCAAGAGATCGGTTTTGACAGCCTGAGAGTCCAAGTAATTCAACAGCAAGTAAGCAAGTCCTTCCAAACCACCGCATTCCGAGAGCTCCTTGTAACGTAGACTTTATTGAGACGGACTGTCTATCATGGCCGAAAACGAGACTAAATTCAAGCGGAAGCCAGAAATGTTTCCCGGACTTCCGGACTAGGGTGTTGAAAAATCGATTTTGACACAGGATTTTGTTCTGGCCACATTTAGTCTCTTCACAGAACGCAATCGACCGACAAGTCGAACGTCAACAGTTCCGTGAATCGCCGCGGGTAACGGTTGCAGCTCAAAAGTAGTCATCACGGCGGATCGTATCCCCCGGTAGAAAATGGATGGCAGCGAGCAATTCGCTTAACACCCTTCCAAATTCCTCGAATTGCTCCGTATTTTTCAATTGCTTCAATCGTATACTGTGAGCATGAAGGCGAAAAGCGACAATTGCTGCCAAGAAGCGGACTTAGGGCGCGTTGATAAAAACGCACCATGGCGATCAACAGTTTCCGAATGAACTCTCCCAGATTCAGCATATCGAAAGACAGCTATCTCCTCAGACTGTAAATTGGAGGCAGACGTAACTTGCTCGTGTGCTTGGAAGGAAACGGTAGCGGAGCTAATGAAGTCGCATTCATAACCGTCGAAGGTTGAATGAAACCTTCGGCATTCGAGAACGCTTCGTTGGTGCGATAGTGTTGATCATCACGGTACCCGTCGGAGATAGATTTGTCTGCAAGCAGTGCTCCACCAGCTTTTGACCTCATTCTATTTGTATCATACCAGTTAATGGGCACATCCAAGATGCTCGCCAATTCTGGTTGCGAACAAAGTTCACGCAGATGCTCAACGAGGATGCCTCTAACTTCTAGAATTGACCTTGGTTTGCTATGAATATCTTGATGTTTAGATTCAACCATGATTTCACTGACAACGTCGTCCATGTGAGCACTATCAACCTCTACAATTCCGTCGCTCAATTCAGCCTCCCCGCCAAACCATTTGGATTTGTGTACAACGCCAACGATGTTGTGATACTTGACCCAGGGCGCTCTCCGAGCTCGTAGCATGGTTGGAAAGATGGGTGATTGGGGACTGAGCGAATCGATGCTTGTCGTCGTTGTAACCAGTTCGGTATTGCGAAACAGGTCTGGGTTTTGCCGTAATAGGGAGTTACCGATGTCTGTAATGCTGCTCGGCAACTTGATAATCTGTCGTCCGATCCAACGTGTGTAGTCGTTCGAATAGTTGCTGCCTCGATGTGGCGTGCCGATCGTCACAACTCGTTTAATCGCATTGTTGGGATGAAAGAACAGGGCCGCTGCTAAACGTTGTCGTTCCACTTCATCTCCCTTGACCTTTTCAAACGGTTCGTCGCTAAGAATTCGCCAAAACTCCTCGCCGCTCTCGAGGGTTTGTAACCGCGAAACAAGTCCACCCATGCTATGTCCGACCAATACCATTTGGTCCAGAACCGGGTGACTCAATTCCGGATCGAGCGTACGTCGCAACTCAAAAAGGTCGCTGCGCATTTGAGTCGCGCTAATCCAAAACGGTTGTCCAGTAGGGTACTGATAGAACCAAAACTGGTAGTTGCGACGTAGCTCTTGGAAGGACCGAAGATCATTGAACATGGGCATCCAAGTTAGTGGACTGGACCAAAGGCCGTGGACCATGACCACCGGGATTCGATTGGGATCATACGGCTCGAGCATGTAAACACCACGCAACTTTTCCGACTTGTGCGGGTCAAGTAGTCCTAGGGTACTGTCGGTTTGCTCACGAAATTTCGGGTTATCCAAGAAGTAGGCTAGCGGTGTACTCAAATCCGATTGCAAAGGAACTTTACGAGCATTCAACTCAATATCCGTGGAATCCAACGGGTCGTGTAATTCCAAAACACATGGATGGCGATGATCCGAATCCCGGGACGCAGCAACTGTTGGCGAAGTTACGCGAAGCAACGCAGTGACTGGAAAGGACAGGCCCTCAGGGTAGAACTTTTCGACAGGCCCCTCTCCCTCATGGGACTTTCGAACAGCTATCATTGGCACCCCGACCCCGTAACTCACGTTTGCAGATTGAAGCCCCTTTACCTGAAAGTCGCTACAAAACTTCAGCGTTTCGAAATCTGCGTCGTGCCATTTACCACACGCCGCGACCTGCACGTCATAGTCTTTCTTTGAAGTCGTGATCCTATAGCTATTGCCAGGTTTTAAGTTTCCTTGTTTGCTCACCATTCTCAAGGTGGACTCAAGGGCTGCATTGTACAAATCGCAAGCTCCGCGAAACTGCGGATCATAGGGATTGCGAGAGACGTCTAGCTCCGGGCAGAACAGGTATAGGTACGCATTGCTAACAGACACATTGTACATGTCCAACGCTTGACCTTCTCGATGCCCGCGTTCGGCTTGTTTCCCAATTGTATAAGCAAGTTCGGAGATGGCATAGATTTTTTCGGCTCCCTTCTCGTCCATTGCGAGTTCTTGCAATTGTACGAGGCAGTCGTCAGGATTCTTTTTGTAGACGTCCAAGAGCGCGTAATGTCGCAGCAACGTCGTCGTACGAGCAGTCACCTGCGGCCCCGACCTAGACAGCAGGCTCAAAGACTCCGTCAGCGGGTTAAACGGACTTTGTCGGACTTGCACATACTTCTGGGTTGCACATCCGGTACCAATAAATGACATGCAGAATGCAAAAGAAAGAAAGCAATTACGCAAGTGAGTTGAAAGGCAAGCATTGCCATTCAATCCCTCGTTCTTGATTTTCTGCCCTGCACAAACTGCCATCTATCTCGTCTATCTCATACCGAAACGGCTCACTTCGAAGCCAAACCGCATTATTCCAGTGGTTTCATAGCAGCCTGAGTTGGTTTTCAGCAATGGCAATGAGATAAGAGAGGTAGCATAGGCATCTTGCCTGTGAGGATTTCTCATGAATACTCAGGCTGGAAGCCTAAGCTACGCCGAACGTAGCGTAGGCTGGCGTCGATCGCAAGTCGGGCACACATGATCGCTAACATTGGGCGATTAGATCGCAAGCATTATTCGCTTCTCTACTTATGATCGACACCTGACG
Source organism: Pirellula sp. (assembly GCA_043744075.1). GTDB lineage: Bacteria > Planctomycetota > Planctomycetia > Pirellulales > Pirellulaceae > JBKCUI01. The sequence goes on from JAYTVL010000584.1 coordinate 5,115, forward strand.
AACGGCATGCGACAGGCTTTTGAAAAAGTTAAAATGAGAATTTTAAAATGCAAAATGTAAGGGATGGAGGTGGTGTTGACGGGTCCTTACTTAACTAACGTTACACTTTGGAGTAATGGTTTTGGATCGTGGAGGTAAAGATCTGGAAGAGCGAATGACTCCATTGCTCGATGAAGTTCAACAACTCTGCAACATCGTCGGAAAATCAATTGTCACAGCCAAAGGCAATCAACAAAAACCCAATCAACAGTCGTCTTACTTCCACTGCGAAATTTGTATTTTCCAATTCTCATTTTAACTTTTTCAATTCCTCGTCATAGATAAGCCTCGGCTTGGAATCAACTTCCCGCGATGTTGTTTCCTGCCCAAGTTATGATCGACGCCGCGTAGGCTACTTGTCCCGCAGTGAGTTAAAATAATCGCGTTGTTGATCGCGTTGCGCCTTGGGCAGCGACATGTTCTCAATCGCGTCGGGATCATCGGGTTTTGAGCTTAAAAGGGCTTCACGAACTTCTTCCTTGGTTATGCCTTTTCGGTTAGGTCCACCAACTTTTCCTCCAAACGTTGTTTCACCCTTTCGCATTTCATCTCGAACTTGCGAATCGAAATTTTTCACGCCATGTTCTTTCTCTTCCCGATCTCCAGCTCCTTTTCCTTCACCCTTTGCATTTTTTTTGTCTTTCCCTTCTTTGTCAGAATTGCATTTCGCACAACCAGCACCATTGCATTCGCTGCAATTAGAAGTTTTTTTTGCGTCTTGTAGATTGTCGATCATCTCCTCTAAGTCTTTCAGTGACTCTTGGTCATCGGCAAGCTCGCCAAGTTCTTCCTTGAGACTTTGTAATGCTTCTTGAGCAGCCTTGTCATCCCCTTCTTGCATGGCTTTTTGAGCTTTTTGCATATTGGCTTTGACCGCGTCCATCGCTTTGGCTTTTTGGGCGTTGGCTTCCATCTGTTCGACCTTCTTTTGCAGTTTCGCAATTTTTTCTAGGTCGCCGCTATTCTGCGCTTTGGCCAACTCTTTTTTAGCCTCTTCGATCGCTTGCTTTTCTTGATTTTGAGCTTTTTCAATAGCCTTTTGCATCTGATCTAACTGTTTGGTCAATTGCTTTTTCTGGTCGTCGGTCATTTTGCCCGACTTCATTTGATTCAACATTTTTTCCAATTCATCGCCGGCTTTTTCGAAATCACCGTCCTTCAATGCGTCAGCAATCTTTTCGGCAGGTCCCTTGTCAATGTTTTTGAGGTTGTCGAGAGCTTTCTTAACGCTATCGGAACCACCGAGCGCCTCTTTTTTACGTTCTATTTCTTTCTTGATTTCATTGAAGTCGGACAACATTTTCTTGGAATCTACTGTGTTGGCCTTTTGGAAATCCTCCAACTTCTTTTCGATCTTCTTGAATTCGTCGGCAGCTTCCTGCAATCCTTTCTCCTCTGCGTCTTCACGCTTTTTCCTAATCATTTCCAGAATCGGCTTGGTCTGGTTCTTGATGTTTGTCAGACGTTCCGAAGAGGTACCAGGCATTTTTTCAATCAGCGGTAAATCTGCATCTGGAATCCAAAACAAAGCGATGCACGCGAGAAATGGAAGAGCAACCCAAGGAGTCTGCGGTGCAGTCCGAATGGGGAAATGGTCTTGAACCTCAATTCGTTCAGCTTTGGCTGCAGCATCGTTGAGCAATGCTTCCCCGACAGGTGTTTGTTTTTCGGTTGCATCCAATTGCAAGGCACTACTTATTCGTTCACGCAATCCAAATCGACGATCAATCTCAATTGCGGAGTACATAGCACTCGGACGATAGAAAAACGAAATCGCGCCAGCGATCAAGGCTGCTGCCAGCCCAGCACCGATTAGCCAAACTTTACTCCAGCTAGCAAACGTATAAGGCATAAACCAAATCTTCGGGACAACCAAACCGAAGAAGCAAACCGTGAACGCGATGATCAAACACCACGAAAAGATATTCAGGATCGTCTGAGTCCAAAGGAGTCGACGAGCTCTAGAAATCTGGCGGTTGATTAAATCCATAATTCTGTTTCCGTTGAGTTTGGACTTCGGGCGTGCGAAAAGCAATCTGTGCATTGTAAGGGCTTCAGGCAGCGAAAGCATCCGCGAACAAAACGTTATTTTGCCAAATTTCTTTCGTTATGGCTTTTCCGTAGACGGACATTTACATGCCAAAAGACCGCATCCTGGACAGCCGTTCCCATATTTCTTCTGAATGGCCGCGCTAAGATTGACGCCTGAAACGTTGGCGATCGTCGCTAACCAAGCTACGACGTCGGCAAATTCCTCTTCTAGATTTTCGCGGTCATTGCCAGTGCGTAGGGCTGTTGCCAACTCGCCCATTTCCTCCATCAGCCACATAAACGTTCCAGATACGCCTCTTTCTACGTCTTTTTCATAGTACATTGTGCGGATCAACTGCTGGAAGTCACGCAATGAAATATCGGGTTCGGAGCTACTCATATTCTGGCATTAAACAATAAATCGAGGTGAAATCAAGAAAAAGCGATTGGATTAGAATACCAGTGCTAGGCGATTTGGCGTCAGGCTACTAAGTTTTTCTCGTGGTGAAACGATTCCCGCTTGCGCAATTCTTGTGTTTGAGCTGCACTTGTCGAAATTCCTATAATTTGGTCGTCTGAGATCACGTTGATCCGCACATGCCGAATACCGTTTCAACCAAATTTAACTATGATTACCGATCCAACTACAAATTCTGGTGTGGACAACGACGGGCGTTCCGAAGTTGTAACCGCCGTTCGACCGAGTCACTCAATTGGAAAAATCGGAATAAAATCTCCTGTGGATCATCAGCGAATCGAACGAGCTGTTCGGGAAATACTTGCCGCCGTAGGCGAAGACCCCGATCGAGAGGGCTTGCTTGAGACCCCGGCGCGAGTTGCGAGGATGTATGCGGAAGTTTTCTCTGGGCTTCACAAGGATCCAAGAATTCACCTGAAGCGAGTTTTCTCGGAAAGCTACGACGAAATCGTGCTTCTCAAAAATATCGAATTCCAAAGTATGTGCGAACACCATTTGCTCCCATTCCACGGGCGTGCGCATGTCGGCTATTTGCCAGATGGCAAGGTGGTCGGGCTGAGTAAGATGGCTCGCGTCGTCGACGAAGTAGCTCGTCGTCCCCAAGTCCAAGAGCGGATGACCGAGTCTATTGCCAATATGATGGAGCAAGAACTCGGGGCTCGCGGTGTTGTCGTAATGATTGAGGCAAGCCACTCCTGTATGACGATGCGAGGCATTCGCAAATCCGGTGGAATGTGTGTCACAAGTGCGATGCGAGGAGTGTTTAGGGAAAACTTGTCATCGCGAGCCGAAATCCTAGGTCTGATTATGAATCCGAAGCAAAGTTAGGTTGTGAATTGAACGCGACGACACGGATTCCCGCCAAGCGATCGGCTTCTACTCCACCGGTCTCGAGCGCCATCGCTACCTTGATTTGTGTCAGTTTCACTATCCTTGGATTCACGTTCTCTCGATGGATTGAAGCCCCATATTCCTCCCTTCCCATTTTCATGTGGGTTGTAGCTTACTTAGCAGGGGGGACTCGACCTTTGAAGGATTCGATTTCCGCGATGCTCGTTGGAAAGTTGAATGTCGACACTTTGATGGTAGCAGCAGCTTTGGGGGCTGCGGCCTTGGGAGACTGGGTCGAGGGTGCCGTGCTTCTGTTTTTGTTTTCCTTGAGTGGAACTCTCGAGGCGTTCGCAACCTATCGCACAAATCGTTCGATCGAATCGCTTGTTCAGCTTCGGCCAAGACAAGCGGCACGGATTTCGAAAGAAACAAGTAGCGAAGAGATGGTAGATGTCGAATCGCTTCAGTTAGGCGACGTCGTTCGCGTTCGTCCCGGAGAGCGTTTCGCCATTGATGGCATTGTAGTCGATGGAGAATCGTGGGTAGATGAATCCACGTTGACAGGCGAAAGTGAACCGATTCGCAAAGCCGACGGATCGAATGTCTTTTCAGGAACCATGAATGGCAAAGGGACCGTTTCGGTTCGAATGACCAAAGCCATCGCGGACACGACACTTGAACGCATCGTCCATATGGTGCATGAAGCCCAAGCACAAAAAACACCGACTCAACGCTTCGTGGAATCCTGGCAGCAACCGTACGTTATCGGTGTGTTTGTGGGTGCGTTCTTGGTTTTCGTTGCAGCGTTAGTTGTTCATACGGCGAGTTGGTACGACGCATTTTACCATGCGATGGTCTTGTTAGTGGCTGCGTCACCATGCGCGGTTGTTGTAAGTTCACCGTCGGTTATGTTGTCCGCCATTGCGTTGGCGGGCCGGCATGGCGTGCTTTTCAAGGGGGCGGTGCATCTTGAGACGCTTGGCAAAGTTGATGTGCTTGCGATGGACAAGACAGGCACAGTAACGATGGGCAAGCCAACGGTGACCGAAGTTTGGACGACCAGCGGCGCAAATGTACTACGACTGTTAACACTTGCAGCAGCAGTCGAAAAACAAAGCGAACACCCACTTGCCATGCCCGTCGTCGAAGAAGCCAAGCGGCAGGGCGCTCCGGAGCAAGCAACTGGACTAAAGGAATTTCATAGTCACACTGGACTAGGTGTCTACGCACGTGTCGAAGGCATTTGGGTTGGAATTGGGCGTGAAAGTCTTTTTGAAACGTATCGCATCAAATTGTTGCCGGGGATAATCGAGAACGCACAGCGCATGCGAGATACTGGTAAAACGGCATTGATCGTCATAGCAGCGGAAGAGGGAATCGGGGGTGTAATCGGCGTTGCCGACGGATTGCGCCCCGAAGCATCTCGAACAATCGCTAAGCTCAAAGGGTTAGGAGTTCGTGAAATTGTCCTGTTGACGGGCGATCACGAACGCGTGGCCTTGGCCATCGCTTCGGAGTTGGGAGTGGACGCAGTTCGAGCAGGCCTGTTACCAGATGGAAAGGTAACAGAATTGACTCGCTTATCAAAGGATGGTCGAGTTGTAGCGATGATAGGAGATGGCGTGAATGATGCTCCCGCGCTTGCAACGGCCGACGTTGGCATAGCTATGGGAGGAGCAGGAACAGATGTTGCTCTTGAAGTTGCCGACGTGGTTTTGATGCGGGACGATCTCAAAGGCTTGCCGCTAGCATTTTGGATAAGTCGTTTGGCTCGCAAACGCGTTCGGCAGAATATGATTTTTGCCTTTGGGACGATCGCGATCCTAGTTTTGTCAACTTTTTTTGAATTGCCTTTATGGATTGGCGTCCTGGGGCATGAGGGCAGCACCGTCTTGGTAGTGCTCAATGGGCTGCGAATGCTTTGGGAACGCACGCCCTCGGATTGAGTGGAAAACAATTGATCCATGTTTAACCGATCGGAGCGATAAGCGGAGATCGCGGGCGCTGGCTTGACGACGCATGCTCAGGGCTCGATTTATCAGTGCATTATCGGCACGCGCGCCGCTGCGCGGTGTAGGGTGGTACTCGTACTCGATTGAGCTGGTTAATCGAGTACGAGTACTGCCTTTCGGGCGGAGTACTAGCGACTCACACGCCCTTCGTGCCTCAGGGCGCGCCACCCGTATCGAAACCCTTTGATTTGATTGCTCCGAAAGCTGCATGACCTCCTTGTGCTGCGGTTCGTTCCGAATTTCTGGCTAGACGCTGGATCTTTTGCTTTCTGCATGAGTTATAATTTACAAGACCTTGAAAACATCGTGCCACGAATTGCCGACCAAAATCTTGTCTCTATTATCCATTGAAATTGAAAACACAATCGCTACTCTATGCCGAGGTAGTGAAGGGATCGCTGCGGTCATGAATTCGGAATTGGATCAGAACCGATTTGCAAGGGCTTTAGAGGCACTGCAGCGGATTGCGACCGAGCGAAATATTCCAATTGCGATCATTGGTGGCTTGGGAGCAATCCGGTATGGATACCCTGCCTCAACACAGGACATTGGCGTTTCCGTCAGCAAAACTCAATTGCAGAGCTTCATCGATGTGGCTCCTGGATATGGCTTCAAGGTTGCTTGGGAATCCAAGACCGGGTGGCATACGTTGATGCACGGGGATGTTGAGATCAATGTGGTACCAGAGGGCGGACGGGCACGCGACTCGTCCCCCACGTTGATCCCAGGTCCTATGCAAATGGGCGTTAAGAGCGGTCTGCAGTATGCGTCCATCGAAACCTGGGTCGAATTAAAGATCAGTTCAGGTAGACAAAAAGATCAAGCGCACATAGTCGAGGTACTAAAAAAGTCGGCCCCATCCGTGATAGATTCCATCCAAAGACATCTTGCACGTGTGCATGCCACCTACGCAGTCCAGTTTTCCCAACTCTCAGCAATGGCCGCCGAAGAACAAAACCAAGAAAAAGAACGCCGTTAGCTTAAAAAAAGTGGCGTAGGCTTCCAGCCTCACCATGGTCTGGGACAGCTAAAGTTTAGGGTAGTGGGGGGGGGGCCGAGTGGC
>JAYTVL010000585.1:0-11500 GCA_043744075.1 Pirellula sp.
CATCATCGACTACCAAGTTTTGTGGTTCGTTGAAATGCTGCTACATCCCTTTGCGATAGCATTCCACGCTCAAAAAAAGCCTAGCCGGTTGCACCCGTCGACGTCGACCGCTTCGCTACCTAATCAATATTATCGATTCTCCACCTCTTTAAGGAACCAGTGAACATGTTCAAGCAAATAATCGGAAAATTTAAAGACCTGAGTATGAAGGCCAAGGTGACTTGCCTTGCCATTACGTTTCTCATCGGCTTTCTAACCTTTGGCCTGTCGACTTACTCAATCTTGCAAAACATTCGAGTAGGTGGACCGCACTACAACGAAGTCGTGCTGGACAAAGATCTCCTTGCCGACAGTCTCCCACCGTTGCTTTACGTTGTCGAAGGCTACCTCAGCACCCATCTCATGCAGGATACGGCTGACGAAGCCGCGCGGGCAGAGGCCATCAAACTGTACAGCGAATTTAAGACTTCCTACGAGACTAGTATGGCAAGCTGGACAGAGAAGTTTCCGAAAGGCGAGATTAAGACCTTGCTGACGACAGAGGTCGCAAAATCTGCGGAAGCCATTTTCGCTACCGTAGATCATGAATTGATTCCAGCCATCGAGAAAAATGATACTGAAACGAAGGATACTATCCGTGCCAAACTTCAGAAACTCTTTTACGATCATAAGACTCCCATTGAAAAACTTGTCAAGTTAGTAACAGAAAAGATGAACATCGACCAAGTCGCAGGTGAATCGGCAGCGTCGAGCGGACTTCGCTTGCTACTCGGCGTAGGCCTAGGCTCACTCGCGTTGGTTCTAGCGTTAGCATTCTCCCTTCGAAGATCCATTGCGAAGACTGAAGAAGTGTTGCTCGATAATGCTGGTAAGATCGCTTCGATCGATCGCACGCAAGCCATCATCGAATATAAATTGGATGGAACCATTTTGACGGCGAACGCGAATTTTTTGACAGCAACCGGGTACACGCTATCTGAAATACAAGGCAAGAACGACTCGATCTTCGTTTTGGATCGAGATCGCAATAGCCAAGCATACAAGAATCTTTGGGATGATCTCAAGCGAGGTGAGACCCAGGCGGCCGAAGAGCAGCGCGTCGCTAAAGATGGAAGCGAAATATGGCTTCGCGCATCGTACAATCCGATTGTTGACGCGAAGGGTAAACCATGTAAAGTCGTCAAGTTTGCCACATGCGTCACCGAAGAGTTGGTTCGTAATGCGGACTTCGAAGGACAAATTGCTTCGGTTGGCAAATCGCAGGCAGTGATCGAATTCAATCTCGACGGAACGATTATCAAAGCCAACGAGAATTTCTTAGCAACACTCGGCTACTCGCTCGAAGAGATCAAGGGGCGTCATCATCGGATGTTCGTCTGCGAGAGTGAACGCCAGAGTCCTGAGTATGCCGAATTTTGGTCGAAGCTCCAGCGTGGAGAATCCCATTTGGCAGAATTCAAACATCTTGGAAAGGCCGGCAACGAAGTCTTCGTCCAAGCGTCGTATAACCCGATCAACGATTTGAACGGCAAACCTTACAAGGTTGTCAAGTATGCGACGAATGTCACTGCGGCAGCCAAAGCCCGAGAAGACTTGAAAGCCAAGGTTGGATTGATGCTTGAAGTAATCAACGCGGCTGCTCAAGGCGATCTTACGAAGGAAATCACGTTTGCTGGCGATGACCCGATCGGTCAGATGGGCGTCGGACTCGAGCATTTCTTGAGGGATCTTCGCAAGAGCATTGCCTCGATGGCAGAAAATGCGACCGCTTTGGCTGGTGCATCGGAAGAACTATCGGCTGTTAGCAGCCAGATGAGCTCGAATGCCGAAGAAACTTCATCGCAAGCCAACGTCGTTTCGGCCGCTTCGGATGAAGTCAGCGCCAACGTAGCGACTGTAGCCACAGGAGTCGACGAAATGAACGCTGCGATTCGTGAAATCGCTAAGAATGCATCTGAGGCCGCTCGCGTTTCTCAACAAGCTGTCGCGGTTGCTAACACGACCAATTCAACGATTGCGAAGCTTGGCGAAAGTAGCGTAGAAATCGGGAAGGTCGTGAAAGTGATTACCTCGATCGCAGAGCAAACCAATCTGTTGGCCTTGAACGCCACGATTGAAGCTGCACGCGCTGGCGAAGCTGGTAAAGGGTTTGCGGTCGTTGCCAACGAAGTCAAAGAACTTGCCAAAGAAACCGCGAAGGCGACTGAAGATATCAGTCACAAGATTGAAGCAATCCAATTGGATACGAAGGACGCGGTCGAAGCGATTCGTCAAATCGGTGAAGTCATCAATCAGATCAACGACATCTCGAATACGATTGCAAGTGCGGTTGAAGAACAAACCGCAACAGCAAATGAAATGGGACGCAACGTTGGTGAAGCTTCCAAAGGCTCCGGCGAAATCGCGGAGAACATTACGGCGGTTGCGACTGCAGCTAAGAGTACGACACAGGGCGCGAACAATACTCAGCAAGCAGCGATGGAATTGAGCCGAATGGCTTCCGATCTTCAGCAGCTTGTCGGGCAGTTCAAGTACCAGAAAGTCGAATTCGAAAATAGCAATTCGGTTCGCCGACCAGCCGCTCCGGTAGTGAATACGGGTGCGACGTTTGGAAGCTATCAGAACGTTTAGTTGATAGTCGCGTAGCCACGGTCGCGTAGACCGTGGGAAGATTGGAAACTGATGAAAGTAGACTCGCCTTCAACCACCACGCTTTGGCAAGCGTGGCTACGGGAAGGCGACTTTGTCGCCATTGAGATTGTAACTGTTTTTGAAAAGGGATACCCCCATGCGAGCGTTAGTCATCGATGATTCTCGGGCCGTCCGCCGAATCATTGGAAACATCATGAAGGAATTAGGCTACGAAGTCTTCGAGGCTGGTCACGGCCTTGAAGGGCTGGCTCAGCTCGAAGCTCATGGCGCGCCCGACATCGTCTTGGTCGACTGGAATATGCCCGAGATGAATGGTCTTGAGTTCATCAAAGCGGCGCGGGCCATACCAGCTTACTACGATGTCCCGATCATGATGGTGACGACCGAGACCGAGATGGAAAAGATGGCGCAAGCGTTTGTTGCTGGCGTCAACGAATACGTGATGAAGCCTTTCGACAAGAGCATCATTCTTGAAAAACTTCAGCTCCTCGGAATTGGAGCTTAGCCCGCCATGCGTAAGATTCGAGTCTTAATCGTGGACGACTCGACGGTGATCCGTCGTCTGTTGTCCGATGCATTGGCGACTGATCCTTCGATCGAAGTTGCGGGCGTGGCAGCGAATGGAAAGATTGCGCTCTCCAAGATCCCGCAACTCAATCCCGATATCATCACTCTGGACATGGAAATGCCCGAGATGGATGGGTTGACAACGTTAGTAGAGCTGCGAAAGCTCTATCCAAAATTGCCAGTCATCATGTTCAGTACGCTGACTCTGCGAGGAGCCGAGGCAACATTGGAAGCCCTTGCCAAAGGGGCGAATGACTACGTTACAAAACCAGCTAACGTCGGAAGCGTAAACGCGGCAATTCAGAGTGTGCAAAGCGATCTGATACCCAAGATCAAGATGTTTTGCAGTTGGGCTTCGCCAGCTTCGACGAAACTAGTTAAGCCATCTATTGCTTCGAATGCTGCCAACGTTGCCTTTCATACGCTCCGGCCAACGAACACAAAGAATAGTCGCATCGATTTAGTCGTGATCGGAACTTCGACGGGTGGCCCCAATGCTCTGGCAGCGGTCATGCCTAAAATTCCTGCGGATTTCCCTGTGCCGATTCTGATCGTGCAACATATGCCGCCAATCTTCACAACGCATTTGGCAACCAGGCTCAATCAGCTTTCGCAAGTGCATGTTCATGAAGCGGCAACGGGCGATCTGCTCGAACCAGGTGGTGCCTGGATTGCCCCCGGAAATTTTCACTTGACGATCAAGCGTGCGGGTACGCAACTAAAAGCAGTTTTGAATCAAGAAACGCCCGAAAATTCCTGCCGCCCGGCCGTCGACGTTCTTTTTCGATCCGCTGCACAAACCTTCAGTGCGAACGTTCTTGGAATTGTCATGACCGGGATGGGACAAGATGGACAGCGAGGTTGCAGCGTGATACGCGATGCAGGCGGACGAACAATAGCTCAAGACGAAGCGAGTTCTGTCGTCTGGGGAATGCCCGGAGCTGTCGTTAATGCTGGTCTCGCAGACGTCGTTTTGCCTCTCAATCGAATCGCTGACGAAATTATTCGACAAACACAAATGGGCAGATCTGTCCGACCCTTGGCTACGGTGGGAAATTAATATGAGCGTCGCCGCCCCAACACTGAATACGAATACGTTCACCTTTCTCTGCAATTTTGTCCGAGACAAGTCAGCGATCGTTCTTGAGCCAAGCAAATCGTATCTCATCGAATCGCGATTAAATCCCGTGGCTCGCGAGAATGGTTTAGCCAATTTAGAAGAATTGGTTGCCGCTTTGAAGAAACTTGGCAGCCGCGAGCTTTCGCGTCAAGTCATTGATGCGATGACCACGAATGAATCTAGCTTCTTTCGTGACCTGCAACCGTTTGAAGCCCTCAAAGCTCACATCATCCCTGAGTTGATGGAAAAGCGAGCCAAGGAGCGAACGCTCAATATTTGGTCGAACGCTTGCTCAAGCGGCCAGGAAGTTTATAGCATCGCCATGCTGCTACGCGAAAGCTTTCCGGCTTTGGCGGGTTGGAAAGTGCGATTGATCGCGAGTGATCTTTCAACGGCGATTCTCAGGAAAGCTCAAGAAGGCGTCTTCAATCAAACCGAAGTCAATCGCGGTCTTCCGATGCCGATGCTGCTGAAGTACTTTACGAAGAATGGATTGCAGTGGCAAATAAAAGACGACATTCGTAAGTCGATTGAGTTTCGAGAAGTTAACTTGATCGAAACATGGCCGCCAACTTTGCCAACCATGGATATCGTATTCCTGCGGAATGTTTTGATCTACTTTTCGCCGGAAATCAAGACCTCGATATTGAATAAGGTTCAACGTGTCTTGCGACCCGATGGCTGCCTTTTTCTAGGCGGTGCTGAAACGACGATGAGTTTAGATACGAAATTTGTTCGAGTGCCTGTCGGAAAAACAACCTGTTATCGTCCAGGCGTGTAAGCTTCTGCTAAAACTCGTTAGAAATCTTAACGTTTGAAAATTTCCTGTAATTCCTAGAAACCAACCTTTGCTGGAGACGGCTATGATTTCGGTTGAAGACATTGTTACCATCACGCAAAACATCCTTTCGACGATGCTCAAATTAGACGCGGTTCCCGGTGAACTCGACAGGACGGAGCTGCCTTCGGATAGAGTTACTGGATGCATTCAAATTAGCGGTGAATGGCAAGGCGCGGTGGTGATCCAAAGTTCCTCGGCATTAGCCAAGGCCTTCGCTAGTCGACTACTTGAGACTAATATCGATGCTCTCTCCGATGCCGATATCCAAGATGCGTTTGCTGAGATGACGAATATGATTGGTGGAAACGTGAAAGGACAAGTGCCTTGTCCTTCCTTCCTGTCTATTCCATCGGTTACCACGGGACACGATTTCGATTTTCATTTGTCAGGTGCAACTGTCATTCGCGACGTGACCTTGGATTGCAATGGCGAAATACTTCGGATCATGATGTGCGAAGAAGATCGCTCCCAATCCAATCGAATCGCCAAACGCAAACTCGATGCCGTTTCGAACGCGTAGCGCGGCATCATGGCGGGTTCGTTACTTTGTTGCAACCGGTGTCTAGCACCTCGTTTCCGTCGGCTTGATTCCGCGAGACGAATCCGAGCTTTAACGACATTATTTCAAAGATTGAATGCGTCGAAGTTCGCTCAAAATATCACCCTTTAAACAAGATAACTTGACAACTGTTCGGCGTAACGCAGAGTTCATCGGCAAGCTATGCCACTCCCCAATGTTGCTGAACCTCTACTCTGGCCCCCGGAGATGAATATGAAAGTTTTGGTCGTTGATGATTCTGGTGTAATGCGAAAAATTATTATTCGCTCCTTGAACTCGGTTGGTGTCTCCGATATCGTCGAAGCTGCCGATGGACAAGCGGCGATCGACCTTTTCAAGAGCGATACGTTTGACTTGATCCTAACCGACTGGAACATGCCCGGGAAATCAGGGATGGATGTCCTGACGGAAATCCGGGCAACGGGTTCGCAAGTCCCGATCATCATGGTAACCACCGAAACGCACAAGAGCCAAGTTATTGCCGCGATCCAGGCCGGAGTCACGGACTATTTGACGAAGCCTTTTGAATCCGATGACCTTCGTGCAAAGCTTGACAAGTACGTTCCTGCTTAGGCGTGATGCGGTTGCAAGCGACCGTCCCCCGACGTGTTTACGAATCAATGAGGAGTTGGAAGAATGCCTGAAACGATGACCCTCGAAAACGTTACATCCATTGAGGATCTAACAACTCCTTTCGTCGAGAGTACCACCTCGATCTTTTCGAAGATGCTTGGCTGGACCGTCGAGCTCGGAACGACAATAAAGTCGAATCGGTTTCAATCGAACCACGATATTAGCGGCATTATCGGTTTCTCAGGCGCTTTGAAAGGAACAATCGTTATCGGTTTAAATCAAGAATTCGCTTTTGCCGCTGCCGAAGCTTTTTTTGGTGGCAAGCCGACCGAAGTGGATGCCGAGGTCTTGGATATGGTTGGCGAACTCGCGAATATGATCGGCGGAAACGCGAAAGAACGTATGACCATAAATGGTGTGAACCTTGGTCTCCCAACGGTTATTTGCGGCATGGGCCATCGAGTCAGCTTCGGTCCGGGCGCACAAGTCGAGATGCTGCCATTCTCATGCCAGCATGGATTACTAACCGTAGAAGTTGGCATTCGATTCTCGTAGCCCTTTGGAAATCCGGGCGTCGATCATAAGTCGGGCTGAACCGGACGCTAGCGCGTTGCGGCTGATTAGCCGCAGGGCGCTAGCCCGCGGTTTGCAGCCCATGTTGTGATCGATGCCGAAATCCGCAACGGATTGCAGTCAGCATCAAAGGGGTCAGGTCAGCATCAAAGGGGTCAGGAGTTTTTGATGGGTATTGGGGCTGGGAATCGAATCGGTTACGTCCACGCCCCCATTTGCCGCATTTCTCGCATTTCTCGTTACCCTAAACCAAGATTCACTGCTTTTCGTGCTCGTGCTCAGTCATAAGAACGGTGCTCGTGCTCGCAATCGACGGCATCGGAACGACTCGATTACGAGCACGAGCACCATTTCATTGAGCACGAACATCAGAACAAAAGATGTGGGTAAAGGTGCACGGGACGAAAGGGGACACCGCACTTTTTAGCGGGGGGTTATCTCCGAATGAGAACCAAAAACTCTATGCTATTCTTCCGCGAATAGCCGACTGGTGTTGGATAGCCAACGCTCGGAGTTCGTCGAGCGATTTGGTGCTAAGCTCTTTCACACTCAATTCCGTCAATCCAAGTATCGACTGACAAGTTCTAATTGTTCCGATAATTGCACCCTTTTCAATGCCTTCGCTTCTGGCCCCGCTGATGAGCCATTGGTGGTCACGAGCGGCTTTTTCGCGTGTGTCGTACATTTGCTTGTCCTCGGTCTTCAAGGCTATCGTCTCGATCGATTGGATCGCTTGCTGGAACGCTATCTCTGGGAAAAGTCGTCGCAATTGATCAGCGTCGTAGTCCTGTGCGTGTCGCAACAAAAAGACCCATCGCTCAACTTGCGAAGCATTGGACAATTCCTTGTCCGTTAAAGTATACCTCGGCAACTACAGCAAGTGAATCTCAAGCGTGTTTTCTAGTAGTCTTCATTGACCTGAGCAGCGTGCCACAACTCGGTAAATGCGGAGGACACGTAGGGATTGAGTTGATTGACGTACTCAAAAGGTAACTGGTTGATTCGGATCAGATTCATCACGTCCGCCATATCTTGCATACGATGGGCGGCTGTCATGCCGCTGGCCAACTTGAGTTCCAACAGTGTTTTCAGCGAAATGTAAGGGATGCCATCTTCACTTCGTTCAGCGACGTTCTCAGGTGGCGGGAACGCAACGGGTTTAGGCAAGCCATCGCCTGGAAATTCGCCGACCAGCAAAGCATCGATATTGACATTGCAAACCGTGTCGCGGAAATTCTTCGACCCTTCGAACTTGTCGACCCAGCCCAAGCCCAAGTGGCGCTGCTTGAAGCGAACAAGATCCTCGCGACGAATGAGGATATCGACGTCGGCGGTAGTCCGCCTGTGACCATGAGCATTGGCTGCCATTGCCCCAGCGATCGCGAATGGGATATCCAACTCGCTCAGCGCCTTCGTCAGACGCTGCATCGCCATATGTATCGGTGAAACTCCCATAAAGAATAAATCCGCTTGCTTGGCGACATCTAAAATCGATTTCGGCATTGGACTGACCCGTTGATAAGTTTAGCAATTCCACCCATCAACATTTAAGAGTTTTTCAATGAAACTCAATGGGCTAATCGAGACTTTTCGAGATGTCCCTATTGTACACCGTTTCGCACGAGACAGTGGCGAGCAAGTCGGCCACACCGCGACGGCGTTGGCAACAGTCCTTCCACGCAGCCATAATCCTTTTCCTCGCGATGCTAGCGTAAAGACGGACATCCTTAACGGACACTTCTCGGCGAACGCCATCACAATGTGTTTCAGTTTTCAGAGCCATTTTGGATCGCGGCTGCGCCATTCGTAGTGGGCTTGAGGTATGATAAAGCGGATGAATCTGCTGGGGACTCGTCAACAGTTGCGGACGAGCCTTCGGAATCCAACGATTGGGAGATGGTTGATATCTTTTTGAAACTGCCGCCGTCGCCGACTGCGAGAATTGTAACGGCGACTCGTGGTGAAATCTGGCCGAGCCCGTACGTCATTGACGAATCTGATTTGACGCCTGAATGATCTACTTTGCACCTGCACCAGCGTGTCTGGGGCATGTATTTCTTGCCGGCGAATGCCGAGCTCGGCCTGAGCGAAATGATTGTGGACTTTCGTCGTTTGCACACCCTTCGGCTGGATTTGCTTCTTGCGCTGTGCAAATCGAATAAGCGGCTGGCGCGAGTTCAGACACCTTATCGCGAACATCTCACCAAGCATTTTGCCGACACATTCAGCCGCATCGGGCTGCCTCAGCCCTATGAGACGTTGTGAACAGCTTATTTTGGTTCTGCAGGGACTACAAGCTAACCGCAAGAGCCAGCTCATCGAGCAGATCTTCATTCAATTTGTCATTCGCGTACAAAAGCGTTTTGCGCTCTCGCAAGCTCTGGCGCTCATCCAGTAGTGAATACCCATTCGACCCGACTGCCCAGCTATTGTCGTCGGACCAGTCCGCAAAAGTTTGATCCACTATATCATTCAGCTCAGTCGATAATGAGCGAACCTGTCCCAGATCAAGCTTGGAATCGGCATCGCGGTTAAACTTCTGCGGGCCAAGTGTTGCCAATCCATTTGTGTTAGCCTTGCCGAGTTCGGAGTAGTAAGGGATCACTCGGTTCGTTTGCATCGCTAGATGCCGCTCACCGCCGTTCAACGATTCGCCCATCACGTCATGGTCATAGCCCAATTTGTGGCCAAGCTCATGTGTTAGAACGGAGACCAGATCGACTCCGCCGGAGCTCAATTCCTCTGTCGAGAATGACCATCCATAGCCCGCAGCATCGGCATCGATCCACACGTAGTTGGTCGACTCGGAAGCTAGTCCCAGTGCATTTCCAGGTAGGTCTGCAATGCTTACTGTCAGCTCCTGCAAATCTTGCAGTTCTGTTGAACTTAAACCGTGTGCAGCCCATTCGGCGATAGCATCGCCTAAGGCTGTTGAAAGCTGAGAATCGGTTAAGCGAGGTGCGGCGTTTGGCGTACCTCTCGCCGCCGAATTGAGCACCAAATTGTTTCCGCTCTTGTGGATCACGATACTACCACCACCGAGCACGGTGGTCGGATCCGTTCCGTCTATGGCATTCATCATATTGTCATAGACGACGCCGTTGCCTTGGTTCTTGTTCCAGATCTTGATCCGGAACTTGTCCACTCCGCCGCCGCCGTTGACTTGGCCGTCCCAAGCGGTCAGCTCAAAGCCGTAGCTGCCGGCCCCGTTGACAGTGCCAGTGCCACGATACCGGGCCTTTGCACCCGAGACGACCATCCATTCGTAGGCGGTACTCTTAAAGTTGAAATTTGCCACTTTAAACTGGAACTCGGTGTTACCGGTAGGAACGCTGTTGCCGTTCTGGTATTTGGACTCGAACCCGAAGTTCGCCTTGCCGATGAGAGCGGGGTTGGCGACATAAGCGCCAACTGGCGAATTGATCCAGCCACCACCTGTGACAAAGCCAGCCGAAGGGTCATAGACGACCACGTATTGAAAGACCGTTTGGCCCGATCCTGTGTCATCGTCGGTGACGGTGAGAGTGATCGTGTAGACGCCAGCGGCGGTGTAACTGTGGCTGCCACTAACCGAGCCGGCACCTCCCGACTCATTGATGGTACCCGCAGACGTGGTCGCATCGCCCCAGTTCCAGACCGCCGTGTGGGTATCAGCTGCACCCGGGTCCGTGAAGTTCGCGCTGACATTAATCGCCATTGTCACGGCGAGGGGGTCTAACGGGGCAGTAATCGTACCCACAGTTGGCGCGACATTAGTTACCGTAAGAGTTGTCGTGCCGATATTCGAAAGTGAACCAGAATCGGTCACACGTAAAGCGATGGTGCGCGGTGCGAAGTTGTCTGGGAAACTGACCGTCGGCTGAACGCCAATTGTATTCACGTCAAATGTGATGCCGTTGTAGTCGAGATCCCATTCATAGGTCAGTGCGGTCCCGTCCTCGGGATCGAAACTGCCGCTACCATTCAATTGCAGATTCGTCCCCTCGCCGACGGAGTACGGCCCACCCGCATTGGCAGTCGGCGGCAAATTGACGTACTTCACAGTGACGTCGTTGCCTGTACCGCCGACATAGCTGATTTCAAATTGCCGCCCCTGCACAATGAAACGCTGTCCCTGGGCCAGTCCTGCGAAAGTGCCGACGACTGCATCGCTTCCATCGTTGGCGATGATTAGGAAGGTATCGTTCAATTGCAGAGTGAATCCCACCCGCAAATCCAGCGCGCCGGCAAGTGTAACAACGCCCCTGACGTCGAGTTGGTCGTGTCCAGTGTCGGGAACAAGTGAATTCAGGTCGATTGACAAACTTCCCGCTGCCAGCTGCTGATAATTACCCTGCACCAAAATTACCTTTGTGACGTCCGACAACAAACCTGGGCTGACTTGGCCTCCGTTTGAAACGCTCGCACCGATCGTTCCAAAGCCTTCAATAGTTCCTCCCTGGATCTGGAGCGGACTGCCGCTAATGGACCCGCCGTTGAGACGAGTAATACCTGCGGTCTGTGCATAAACGTTTGCGAAGTCGAGCCTTCCGACCTGCGCCTCGACGATGCCGGAGTTGTGGAAGATCACGTCCAGTGCCGTCCCAGGGTCGAGCAATTCGAAACCTGATGCTGG